>JAKIYB010000164.1 GCA_022708765.1 Armatimonadota bacterium
ATAATGAGCCACGCTTCGTCGGGCGTACCGCTTGCATGCGGGATGCTCGAGCCGAGGAGACATCTCGGAGGAACTGCATATGATTACCTCTACCGCACCCCCGCGGGCGGCCGTACGCATGTCCGGCGCCCAGGCGCTTGTTGAGGGGCTGCTCCACGAAGGCGTGGAGATTGTGTTTGGCTACCCCGGCGGCGTCCTGCTTCCCCTCTATGATGTCCTGTACGCGGCGCCCATTCGCCACATTCTCGTGCGCCATGAGCAAGGTGCGGCCCACGCGGCCGACGGCTACGCGCGCGCCACGGGCAAGGTTGGCGTCTGCATCGCCACGTCGGGACCCGGCGCCACGAATCTCGTCACCGGCATCGCGACGGCCTACATGGACTCCATCCCCATGGTCGCCATCACCGGGCAGGTCACCACGGGCGCCATCGGCAAGGACTCCTTCCAGGAGGCGGACATCACCGGCATCACGCTGCCCATCACCAAACACAACTATCTGGTGAAGGATCCGGCGGAGATTCCGCACGTCGTCCAGGAGGCCTTCTACATCGCGCGCACCGGGCGGCCCGGTCCCGTACTCATTGACTTCCCGAAGGACATGGCCACGGAGATGATTGACGTGGACTGGGAGGACGTGCAGATTCGCCTGCGCGGCTACCGACCCACGGTGAAGGGGAATACGAAGATGATCCGCCGCGCGCTGGAGGAGATCCTGCGCGCGCAGCGTCCCGTGCTGTATGTAGGCGGCGGCATCATTCGCTCAAATGCCGCGCAGGAGTTGACGTATCTAGCGCGCGCGCTGGGCATCCCGGTGACGGCCACGCTGATGGGCAAGGGCGCCTTCCCGGAGACGGACGACCTGTACCTGGGCGTGCCCGGCATGCACGGCACCGCCTTCGCGAACTATGCTCTGGACAACGCGGACCTGATCATCTGCATCGGCGCGCGCTTTGATGACCGCGTGACCGGCGATGTGAGTCGCTTCGCGCCGAGCGCGCGCGTGGTCCACGTGGACGTGGATCCCGCTGAAGTGGGCAAGGTGGTGAACGCCGACGTGCCGGTGGTGGGTGATGCCAAGCACGTGCTGGTCGAGTTGCTGGCGGAACTGGCGGAATCGGGGGAGCGCGCGCGCGATCTAAGCGCCTGGCATGCGCAGATTCAGGAGTGGAAGACGAAGTATCCGCTGAAATGGTCCACCGATTCGCGCAGCGCCTGTGCCAGCCAGTGCGCACGCACCGAGCGCCCCGCGCGCTGCGGCGCCACCGCCTGCACCGGCGAGAAGGGGACGTTGAAGCCGCCGGCGATTATCAGCGAAATCTGGAAGGCCACCGAAGGGAAAGCCATCGTCGCCACCGACGTGGGGCAACACCAGATGTGGGCGATGCAGTATTACCTGGTGGACGACCCACATCACTTCGTTTCCTCCGCCGGACTCGGCACCATGGGTTTCGGCCTGCCGGCCGCTATCGGCGCGCAGTTCGGCAACCCGGAGCACGAAGTGTGGTGCATCACCGGCGATGGCGGCATCCAGATGAATATTCAGGAGATGGCCACCGCGGTGATCCACCAATTACCGATTAAAATCGCGCTGATGGACAACGGTTTCCTGGGCATGGTGCGCCAGTGGCAGAAGATGTTCTATGACAAACGCTACTCACAGGTGGGGCTGAATGTCGGCACTCCCGACTTCGTCAAGCTCGCCGAGGCGTATGGCGCGGTCGGCATTCGGGTGACGGACGAATCCGAGGTAGCCGCCGCCATCAAAGAGGCGCGCCGCATCACCGACCGACCGGTGCTCATTGACTTCGTCTGCGAGATGGAAGAAGATGTGCTGCCGATGATCCCCGCCGGCAAGAGCGTGGCGGAAATGATCCTGGAATAGGAAGGAGGAGAGCGATGGTAACTGAACTGCTGGATACCCCGATGAAACACACCATCTCGGTATTGGTGGAAAATCGGCCGGGCGTGCTCGCCCGGACGGCCGGGCTCTTCTCCCGGCGCGGCTTCAACATTGATTCGCTGACGGTGAGCACCACCGAAGACCCGAATACCTCGCGCATGACGATCGTGGTGGACGGACCGGCGACGATTCTCGAACAGATCGGCAAGCAGCTCTACAAGCTGGTTGACGTGATTAAGGTGATGGACCATACCGAGGATCAGATCGTCTCACGCGAGTTGACCCTTGTGAAAGTGCATGCCGCCGACTCGGTGAAGCGCGCCGAGTTGATGCAGATCGTGGATATCTTCCGGGCGAAGATCGTTGACCTGGGGGACAAGACGATCATCATCGAAGCCACCGGCGCCAGCGACAAAATTGACGCGCTGGAGCGGCTGCTGGACGGTTACGGCATCAAGGAAATGGTGCGCAGCGGCCGCGTAGTGCTGGTGCGCGGCAGCAAGACGACGTAGTGCATGTCCAGACCCCTCCCCGAACCGGGTGAGGGGGAAGGCACTGGAAAAATCGCAACCCCCGCTCCGCTGGAGCGGGGGTTCGCCGTTAGTGGCAGGGGAGGGAAGACGCAAGTCGAAAGAGAAGGTAACGTGTCAAAGAGGAAAACCACAGAGGTTACGCATCGTCGTTGCGCGCTCCCGCGCGCGCCCTCACCCCCAACCCCTCTCCCAATGCTGGGAGAGGGGAGCAATACAAATGATGCGGGGCTGCTGTGGTAGAAGAATACGGTGACACGAGTTGAAGCGTTGGGAGGTAGCGTATGCGTGGCAAGCGGCTGGTAGTTGGCATATTGGTGGGTCTATTGGCGTGTCTGAGCCTGTCGGGCATGGCGGCGACGAAAGCGCAGATCGAGGCGGCGGCGGCGGGGATGCAGGATGCCGATCCGGCGAATCGCGCGAAAGCCGCGGCGCAGTTGGGCGGGTTGAATGACCGGCGCTGTGCGCCGTTTCTGGTGGAAGCGCTGAAGAAAGATGAAGACGCCGGCGTGCGCGCGGAGGCGGCGAAAGGGCTGCCCGGCACGCGCGAGCGCACCGCAGTGCCGCCATTGATGGACGCGCTGGCGGGCGATGCCGATGCCGGCGTGCGCGTGGCCTGCGCGAAAGCCCTGGGCCTGTATAAAGATCCGCGTATCGTGGAGGCGCTGGCGAAAGCCATCACTGCGGACGAGGACGAGAAGGTGCGGTTGGAAGCTATTCGCGCGGTGGCCGTTTTTCAGGACGCCCGCTCCATTGACCCCCTCGTGGCAGCGTTGCAGGATGCCGTCGCCGCCAATCGCCGGGAGGCGGTAACCCTGCTGGCCGGCATTGATGACCCCGCCGTGTTGGAACCGCTGCGCAACGCGCTGAAGGATGATGACCCGGAAACGCGCCAGGCGGCCGCGAAAGCGCTGCAGGGGCGTGAGGGCGCGGGAGATGATGAGGCCTCGGTGGAACAGCTTACCGAGGCGCTGAAGGATGAAGATCCGGCGACTCGTCGCCAGGCGCTGCTCACGCTGGCGAAGATCAAGGGGGCGGAGGCGCTGGAGATGCTGCTGGCGGCGCTGAAGGATGAGGATGCCGGAGTGCGCGCCGCGGCGGTCGGTGGATTGAGCGCGCTGGAGGACGATGCGGTGAACCCCGCGCTGATGATGGCTACGAAGGACGCCGATGCGGCGGTGCGCCGGGCGTCAGTGAGCGCGCTCATCGCGCGCGGGTACGCGGAGATCGGCGCGGTGCTGTCGGTGGCGGTGAAGGATGAGGATGCCGCGTTGCGTCTCGACGTGGCGAAGGCTCTGGCGGATGCGAAACCAGAGATAGCGGTCGAGCCGCTGGTCGCGCTGCTGGGCGACGCGGATGCCGGCGTGCGGCGGCAAGCGCTCACCGTGGCTCAGACGACCTGCGACGCGAAAATGATCCCGCCCTTGACCGTGCTGCTGAAGGACGAGGATGCCGGGGTGCGGACGGATGCCGTGAAAGCGCTGGGCTTGATTAACAAGTCCGGCGTGGTAAAACCGCTCATCGCCGCGCTGGGCGATAAAGAGCCGGCCGTGCGCCGGGAAGCACTCGTAGCGCTGCGCCGCGCGAAATCTTCCACGGCGATTGAGCCGGTAGCTACACTGCTGGAAGACCCGGACGGCAGCGTGCGCCTCGATGCCCTGCGCACGCTGGCGGCCATTCCCGACAGCCACGTCGTGGAGGTGCTGGCCCCGATCTTCAAAGACAACAACGCCGAAACGCGCAAGGAAGCGGTGCGCCTGCTGGAAGCGAAGGCGGGTCCGCGTGCCATCGCCGCGCTGGCGGTAGCAATCAAGGACAACGACTACTGGGTGCGCTATCCGGCGGTGCAGATTTTACGAACCATCCTTGACCCCGAGGCGATACCGCCGCTGCTGGAAGCGATGAAAAGCGGCAACGCGGAGATCCGCGCGGAGGCAATGCAGGGACTGGGCGATATTGCCGACCCGAAAACGACGCCGAACATGCTGGCGGCGCTGAAGGACGGGCATCCGGAAGTGCGGCGGCTGGCCTGCCTAGCGCTAGGCGCGGTGAAGAGCAAGGAGGCGGTGGCGCCGCTGCTGGAGATGCTGGAGGATAAGGATCGCAGCGTGCGGCGCGATGCCATGCGCGCGCTGGGGATGATTGGCGATCCGGCGGCGCAGGAGCCGCTGATGGCGCAGGTGGCCGGCGGTGACGTGGTCACCGCCTGGGAAGCTTCCGCCGCGCTGGCGGCGATCGGCGTGCCGGCGGTGTCGGCGCTGATGCGCGCGCTGCCGGGGAGCGAAGCGGGCGTGCAGATCAAGATTATCAGCGCGCTGGGCTTGATTCGCGATGCCCGCGCGGTGCCAGCACTCACCCAGGCGTTGGAGCATCAGGACGCGGACGTCTGCCAGGAGGCGGCGGGGGCGCTGGCAAAGATCGGCAAACCGGCGATGCCCGTGCTGCTGAAGGCGCTCAAGCACGAGAACGGCGGCGTGCGCGCGAAGGCGGCGGAAGGGCTGGGCGGCCTTGACGCGCGCGTGGCCATCCCCGCGCTTACCGAGGCGCTGGCCGATGACAACGGCGGCGTGCGCGCGGCGGCCATCGCCGCGATGAGTACTTACGGCAAAGCGGCATACGCCGCGCTGGTTGACGCTATGAAGTCCAACGACGCGACCGTGCGGCTACGCGCGGTGCAGGCGTTGGGCGAGATCGGGGACGCGCGCGCCATCCCCGTGCTGGCACCGATGATTAACGCCGACGGGCATGACGGCGTGCGCCGCGAGATATATAAGACGCTGGTGGCAATCAACGACCCGGCGGCGATAGACCCGCTCATCGTGGCGGCCACCAAGGACGGCGACGGCTGGCGGCGGGTGGAGGCCATCCGCGCGCTGGCGCAATTCAAGAGCGACGCCTCGGTGGAGGCGATGCTCGGCGCGATGAAGGACGGCTTTGGCCCGGCGCGCGGGCAGGCGGCGGCCACGCTGGGCGTCTATGGCGGGGCGAAGGCGGAAGAGCCCATCCTTGCCATGCTCAAGGACGGGGACGCCTACGCGCGCAACGGCGCGGCGCGCGGGGCGGGCAGCCTGAAGCTCACGGCGGCGGTCGAGCAACTCATCGCACAACTTACCGACCCCACCGACTGGGCGCGGCCCAACGCGGCGTGGGCATTGGGGCAGATCGGCGACGCGGCGGCCATCGAACCGCTGATCAAGGCGTTGAGTGACGACTATCCCAACCTGCGGCTGGCGTCGGCACGGGCGCTGGGCGCTTTTGATGATCCGCGCGTCGTGGAGGCGCTCATCACCGCCGTGCTGGAGGGCGACTCTCACGTGCGCGTGGCGGCCGCCGGCAACCTGGGCGCGCTGAAGAAAACCGAGGCGGTGGACGCGCTGCTCACCGCTATCGGCGAACCGGACGCCGCGCTGCGCGTCGCGGCCGCGACCGCGCTGCTCGCTTTCGACGACGAGCGCATCCCCGCGGTTTTTGACAAGGCGTTGGAGAAGAAGGATCTGGCTGTCCTCGCTGGCGCCGCGCGGTACTATGTCGCTCGCGGTACCGCCGGTTCCGAACCTGCGCTCATCGCCGCACTGCGGAAATACGGCGACCGCGACACCGCCATCCTCTTCTTCTACAGCGGTCACAAGCCCCTCGCCGAAGCGGCCGTCACCTGGGCCAACGACCACAAAGAACCCGCGCCGACCCCGCCGGCGGAGAAGACACCGAAGTGGGGGGAGCGGAAGTAGGGCTACGCGTCACAACGAAACATCTTCTCTTGATTTATAGTTACTGCACTGCTTCGCCGCCCACCCGGCCGGCCCTAAAGAGCCGGCCTACCGAACGGCGCCCCGTGAATGGGGCTTTTGCGGAGAGATCGCGCCAATATGGCATGCGATACCGGGTCTCACGCTGCTGTGTCGTAGCCTGGGCGGGCGAGACTCTGTCGAGCCGACTTCGGGTGGAGGTGATGGAAGTCGCGTTCGATAGAGAGACTATCTCGTGGGCACGACAGATGAGATTTGCCGCCGGAGTCGGCTCGACAGAGTCTCGCCCGCCCGGGGATGGCTTGGTTAGTTTGGTTGTGAGCGGTGGGGTGCTGAATATGTTATAATCGGCTCGAGGAGTGCGCATGAGGGCTATCTTCGATTCGGCGACTCGCGATGGACGGTTTCGCATCACCTTCGGCAATGACCCGGCGCTGGTCTTTCCGGCGGCCGGCGGGACGATTGCCGTGGATGGGGAGTGGGTGGAGATATGGTACCGGCGGGGGATCTGGCCGTTTCAGCGGCAGTATCTGGCGATGCCGGGGTGGGCACGCTCTCTGGGAATCTTATTTAGCTTATCAGTGATCCCTCTCCTCATTTGGCTAGTAGCGGTTTCGCGTGAAGCCGAACTGCCTGCTATCGGTGGACTGATTCTCATCTTAGTGCTGGAGTTTGGGTCGCTTTTCCCCTGGATACCTCGGCGGATGCGGTTGTCGCGTTCGACAATTATGCATGCAACGCAACATGGCAAGCGCATTACCTTCAGCAGCCTTGATCCATCAGGGAAGCGTCATCTCATTGATATCGTTTTTCAAACAGTTCTAGATGCCGAGAGGTGCATTTCCTCGCTCACAGAGACTCATCATGACCTCGCGACACCGTTACCTTTCAACACGTGGCATGAACCGGTCTATCCTTTGCCAAGCTATGTTGGGAAACATTACCTGGTTGGCGAAGGAAGTATCACCATCGGCCCCGAGAGTATTACGCTTACCGGCACGCGACGCACGTACCATTTCAGAGAAGATGCAGGCAAGTGGAAAAAACTAACATTAGGCATGGCAATGTTATTACTTATATCGAGCTTCGTGACAATGGTGTTGGCGTGTGAATATGGTAGTGTTGATTTTTCTGTGGTTGTGATGTGCTTCATTGGAGCATTTACGGTATTACTCATCCCATCATACTTTGTCTCCCACCCAATACGCTGGTCGGAAGACTCTGTTACCTTCACCGTCAAACACGGCGAGGTTTACAGATACGGATCAGTCTACAAAATCAGGCATCCCTCTGGGGTAAGAGACTACTTATATCTTCTTACCGAATCACCGGAAGATCAAGAGAGGCTGACTCGTTTATTGAAGCCAGGCCATCAACCGGAGGAAGAGATGACTTTTTCCGTACGCTTCACCCCTATGTATTACCATGATATTCATGGTGGTTTCTTCGACGCCGGCATCCTCGCCGTTGAGGGTGAGGAGATCACGCTTGTCGGGCGGCGGGGGGATACGCGGCCGAATGGGCGGGGGTTCTGGTTGACGTCGGGGTTGGTGTATGCGGGGCTGGTGAGCACGGCGTGGGTGTTTTATCCGGTGCTGGGGGGCGCGATGATTCCGCCGGAGTACCGATTGACGGTGGTGCTCTTCGTGCCGTTGGCGGCGCAGTTGCTGGCGACGGTGGTGGTGCTGGGGGTGTTGCCGCTGGTAGTGGAGCAGTGGCAGACGTATCACCGGTCGGAGATCAGGGAGGTGGCGCGACGCTGGCGGCAGGTGGCCTTTACGGTGATGGATGACAGGGATCGGCCGGTGCGGCAGACGTTTTACACGCGCACGGAGGCGGAGGCGGCGGCGGTGGAGGGGGTGCTGAGGGGAGTGGCGCCGGTTGGGTAACGGCATTACTAAGGCTGTTGTTCCGTTGGGGTTGGGGGCAATCGGTCACTTTTCCTATTCCCGAACGCTGCTCCGCTCCGCTGCGTAGCTTACTACGAACGGGATGATTTGGTAAGCATGCATATCTGCGAGCGCCACTCCGCGCTGCTGCGTGGCGCACTACCAACGAGCGGGTGCGGAAGTTGGGAAAATCCACAAGCGAAAGCGCCCACTTCTTCGCCGCTCTGCGGTATAATAGGCCTCGTGCCATTCCATCAGATTCTTGCCCAGGATATTGCCGTCGGGATGCTGCAGCGGTCGTTGCGGGATGAGCAGGTGGCGCACGCATACCTGTTTTACGGCCCGGAGGGGATTGGGAAGCGGGCGACGGCGCTGGCGTATGCGAAGGCGCTGAACTGCACCGAGCCCGACGTCCAC
>JAKIYB010000165.1 GCA_022708765.1 Armatimonadota bacterium
CGGGGTGCCCCTGGCGCGCCGGCTGGCCACCTTGATTGCCGCCTTCGAGAATGCCGAGGTGCCCGTCGGCGAACTCGATATCTCCATGCATCGCGACGATGCCGGGCAGAATCCGGTAGTCGCGTCGCTGCCTACCGCCATTCCCGTACCGCTTACCGACCGCCACGTGGTGCTGGTGGATGATGTCATCTACACCGGCCGCACCATCCGCGCCGCCATGGACGCGCTGGTAGAACACGGCCGTCCCGCCTGCATTCAGCTTGCCGTGCTTATTGACCGAGGCCATCGCGAACTGCCCATTCGACCCGATTACGTCGGAAAAAACATCCCCACCGCGCACGCCGAGCGCGTGCTCGTCTGCCTCTCCGAGGTAGATACCGCAGACCGGGTCAGCGTGGTACGTTTGCAACCACAGGAGGTGACGCCATGACGCCTGATCTCATCTCCATCCGCGATCTCTCCAACGCGGCCATCGAGAACCTATTCGAACTGGCGGCGGAGTTTGCCGCCACCCCGAAGCGGCGGCTGTCGCTGGCAACAGATGCCGTGCTTACCACCCTCTTCTACGAACCGAGCACACGCACGCGCATGTCCTTTGAAGCAGCGATGCTGCGACTGGGTGGGCAGGTCATCTCCATGGCCGACCCCGGCGCCTCCTCCGCCGCCAAAGGCGAGACGCTGGCAGATACCGTGCGTATCGTGGAAAGCTACGCCGACATCATCGCCCTGCGCCACCCGAGAGAAGGCGCGGCGAAGGTTGCGGCGGATTTCGCCGATGTGCCGGTTATCAACGGCGGTGACGGCGCGCGCGAGCACCCCACGCAGACGCTGCTCGATCTCTATACCATCTTCCAGGAAAAAGGTCGGCTGGCGGGCGTCACCGTGGCATTGTGCGGCGACTTGAAGCACGGACGCACCGTGCATTCGCTGGCGCAGGGGCTGGCGCGTTTCGGCGCCCGCGTGGTGTGCATTGCCCCGCCGGGATTGGAATTGCCCGCCGGGTTGCAGGCGATGCTCGCGACGCAGCACGGCCTGGAGTGCATCCACGCCGATTCGCTGGAAAGCCTGCTGCTGGCCGAGTGCGACGTGCTCTACGTCACCCGCATCCAGAAGGAGCGCTTCGCCGACCCGCTGGAGTTCGACCGCGTGCGCTCCTCCTACATGGTCTCGCGTGACACCCTCACCCGCGCGCGGGAGGATGCCATCGTGCTGCATCCCCTGCCCCGCGTGGATGAACTCGACTTCTCGCTGGACGGCGATCCCCGCGCTGCCTATTTCCGCCAGGCCGCCTACGGCGTGCCGGTGCGCATGGCGCTCATCGCCGCGCTCCTCGGCCTGAAAAAAGTAGACGACCTCCACCCCGCCGCCGACACTGTAACCCCTGCCCCCGACTTCCACTGCGACAACCCCCGCTGCATCACCAATGCCGAACGCGGCATCCCCGCCGCGACGGCAAGCTTCTCCGATGGCGCGCTGCGCTGCGCGTATTGCGAGGCGGTGCAGGAGGAGGTGGTGGTATGAGTGGGGTGTTGATAAAGGGGGTGACATATAAGGGCGAAGTGGGCGATTTTCTGGTTTCGGCCGAAAGTATCACGCGGCTTGGCGACTACAGCCATGTTATTGATGGCACGGGACTACTCCTATTGCCAGCATTCCATGATCGTCATGTGCATTTTCGCGATCCTGGCCAGACAGAGAAAGAAGACGTCATGAGCGGGGCACGCGCTGCTGTGGCAGGCGGATACACTTCTGTATTATGCGAACCCAACACACGCCCAGTCATTGACTCACTAGAGGCACTCGAAGCATTCGACGCGCATGTATTAATGAACGTTGACGGCGTTAATATTCAGGTTAAATGTGCTTTAACCCTGGGCCAACACGGGAAGCAGCTTGTCGACATCGCAGGCATTACAGCGAATTGGATCAGAGAGTTCAGCAGTGACGGTGAGCCTGTCGTTGATCATGATTTGTTAATCAACGCATTACGGCTCGTGCGTTGGGCGCCGATCCACTTGCATTGCGAGGAAACTCCCCGATCGCATGAGGCAGTTACGGCGGCTCTCGGCCCTGGCCCTGACATGACGCGAGAGGCTGACTTGATTCGCCTAGCAATTTCAGCTTTGGAAGAGGCTGGAGCTGGCTGGTTACACATTCAACATGTGAGCCTGGGCGAAAGCGCCCGTTTGATCGCCGAAGCCAAAGCCAGGGGATTAGAAATCACGGCGGAAGTGGCGCCGCATCATCTGCTGCTGTGTAAGGACGATATTCCATTACATGCGGGTGAGCCCGACGCGAACTGGAAAATGAACCCACCTCTGCGGAGCCGTGAAGACATGATGGCGATGCGGCGAGCATTCGCTGACGGCACTATCGATTGGCTTGCCACCGACCATGCCCCGCATACACCGGCAGAGAAAGCGAAAGGATGGGACGCTGCGCCTTTCGGAGTTATCGGCCTCGAAACCGCATTCGGCGCCGTGATGTCGTTAGTGCATCGAGATGAAGTTGATTTCTGGCGCTACGCAAATGCTATCAGTAATATGCTCGATCTACCATGCGAGCCTATCGCGAATAACGTCACTTTGGTCGACCTCGATCACGTCTGGACCGTAGACCCCGATCAATTCTATTCCAAAGGCCGCAACTGCCCCTTTGCCGGGATGACGTTTCGCGGGAAGCCGATGTATACGATTGCCGGCGGCCGGGTGGTGATGGCCGAGGGCGAGGTGTTGTTCTGATCGGTGGGATGCCTGAAAGGTACAAAAATTCCCTAGCTCAGGGCAGCGCCCTGGGTCATGGGATCGAGAGAATGACTGGCGCGCTGTAAGCGCAAAATTCTTTCGGGATGAGGATCGTTAAGGAATTCTGCGCTTACAGCGCGTGGGGGTATCTGGCCCCGGTCCCCAGGGCGTTGCCCTGGGCTAGAGAATGTGAAGAAAAGGAATAGGGGAGCGCGATTGTGGTCGGGCAAAGAGCCCTACCCCCTGATCCCGAACCCCTGGAACCTGGAACTGACTTATGAACGCAAAGCTAGTATTGAGTGATGGCACCGTCTTCGCCGGCCTCTCCATCGGGGCGCCGGTGACGCATGTGGGCGAGGTGGTCTTCAATACCTCGATGACCGGGTACCAAGAGATGTTGACGGACCCGAGTTACCGGGGGCAGATTCTCACCCTCACCTATCCGCTCATCGGCAACTACGGGGTGATGGACGAAGATTGGGAGAGCGGCGAGATTCAGGTGCGCGGCTTCGTAGTGAAGCAGCTTTGCGACACCCACAGCAACTGGCGCAGCACCGGCGCGCTGGACGCCTTCCTGAAGGAGCACGGCATACCGGGCATCGCCGGGGTAGATACGCGGGCGCTGACGCGAGTGATCCGCTCGCACGGCGTGATGATGGGGGCGTTGAGCGGCGACGACCTGCCGACGGAGGACGTGCTGGCGCGCATCGCCGCCGAGCCGAACTACGGCGCCAATGATTTCGTGAAGGACGTGAGCGGCGGGCGCAATTACCCGTGGACGGAACCAGTGCAGGCGCCCTATGACACGCTGAAACGATTCCATGCCCAGGAGCCGCTGCGCGTGACGGTAGTGGACTACGGCGTGAAGCGCAATATCCTGCGCCTGCTCGCCACGCGCGGCTGCGAGGTGCGCGTGGTGCCGTGCGACGCCTCGCCGGCAACGATTCTGGACGGCCAACCGGACGGCATCGTCTTCTCGCCCGGCCCCGGCGATCCGGCGATGCTGGACTATGCCTGCGAGAGCATGAAGGCGGTTGTGGGGTTGGGCATCCCCATTCTGGGCATCTGCCTGGGGCACCAGCTCATGGCGCATGCCTTCGGCGGCCGCACCTTTAAGCTGAAGTTCGGCCACCGTGGCAGTAACCACCCGGTGAAGGACCTGGTACGCGCCGGCAAGGTGCATATCACCGCGCAGAATCACGGTTATGCGGTAGACGCCGACAGTATCGCCGGCAGCGGCCTGGAAGTGTCGCACATCAATTTGAACGATGGCACGGTGGAAGGCATGGTCCACCAGACCCTGCCCATCATGACGATGCAGTTCCACCCGGAAGCCAGCGGCGGCCCGCGCGACACGGAGTATATGTTTGACGAATACGTCCGTCTCGTCGCCGAGAAGCGCGTGGCGATGAAGGTGTGACGAGGCCAAAGCGCCACTCCACTTTGTGGCGTGGCGCACTACCAACGACCGGATTTTGTAGATGAATACCAGAGGAGGTTGACCGCGTTCCCCCCTTGCTAACGGGAGCAGCATATGACGCAGGAACACATCGAAGACACAACACAGTCAATCGAATCGCAGGCGACAACGCTGAGCGGCAGCCTGCTGCCGCGGCTGAAGGCGCTGCTGATGACCTGGCCCGATGTGCGGCTGGCTTATTACCAGCCCGCGCCGGCGGATGATCAACTCTGCCTGCTGGGACCGGACCGCGCGCGGGTGATCCTCTGCTTCGCGCGCAGCGTCTCCGGCGAGCACATCAGCAAGCGACTGGCGAAGATTCGCCGCCATTTCAAACCGCTGACGCAGGGCGACGTGGAGTTCCTTGACATCGAGGATATGGATTACCGTGAAGCCTGTGAGGTGGCTTTTAACGCGCAGGTGGCCTACGGCGCGTTGGAAAGCGCTGAACGCGACCGGCTGTATCGGTATAACGTCTTTCTGGAATGGAACGCCAGCAAACGGGTGCAAGGCACACGGCAGGACGCCCCGCCGGTGCTGGCCCCGTCGTTGGAACGGCCGCCGGTGGTGGTGCCGGTGCAGAAGTTTCTCACACCACTGTATCGGCAGATGAAGCTGCTGGATGGTTACCTGCGCGAACTGCGTCGCATCGCTGAAATGACGCCGAACGACTTCACCGCGGATGCGGCGAACAAAGGGCATGCGGAGTCCTGCCTGCTGAAAGGAATTCAGAGCGTCATCCTGGTGACATTGAGCATCGTGCATCGAAATATGCGGCTGGCCGCGCGCGATTATCGCGACCTGTTCCTGCTGCTGCCGCTGTATGGCCTGATACCGCGCGAGCGCGCGAATAAACTGGCGAAATGCGCCGAACTGCGCGACCGGCTAATGTTTCAATACGACGATGTCACGTCGCTGGAAGTGCATGGACACGTTGAGTCGGTACTCGACACGCTGACCGACTTTAAAACGTATATGCTCGAGTGGCTGTTCGATAGATATTATGATCCGACCGGGGAACTCGTACAGACGGAATAAACGGGGACAAACCATTCGCGCGACCGCGGCAGTGCTGGCTGAACAGGATGGCCATTTACTGCTGTGTCAACTCGCGAAAGGCGAATACGCCGGTTTCTGGCTGCTGCCGTCGGCGTCGGTAGAGGATGGCACCATGCTGGAAACCGCGCGGCGGATGCTGCCCGAACGCACGGGCTACGCGGCAACGGCGCTGGAACTGGTGAGCGTAGTAGAAGAACCGAAGACGAACGCCTTGAGCCTGCGCTTCGTTTTCCATGCGGAAGTTGCGAAGCAAAAAACCGAGCCCAGCGATACGGATATCCTGCAGGCGCGCTGGTTCTCGCGCGAGGCGGCGCGGGAACTGCTGGCGGAACGCGACGTGGTGCCGAATCTCGGGGTCATGTCGCTGGTGCTGGCGTGGGCGGACGGCATCGCCTTCCGACCGCTGGAATTGCTGGACGAAAACGCGCTCTGCCCATGCGGGTCGGGCTACGGATTTCGCGGTTGCTGCGGCTGGGATAGTAAATAGCGCCCCAAGGGGGCGCCAGCCGTTAGCCACGGGTGAAGCGCAGCGAAACCCGTGAGGTTGCCGGTCTAGGATGTGCGCAAGCCCTGGAAAGGCGATAGAAGAGTAGTGTGAGTATTGGGGAACGAGCATGCCAAAGCGAACCGATCTGAAAAAAGTCATGGTCATCGGCTCCGGCCCGATCGTCATCGGACAGGCGGCGGAATTTGACTACGCCGGCACCCAGGCCTGCCGCTCGCTGCGCGAGGAAGGCCTGTCGGTAGTGCTGGTAAACAGCAATCCGGCCACCATTATGACCGACATGAACATGGCCGACAAGGTGTATGTCGAGCCGCTTACGGTGGAGTTTCTCACCCGCATCATCGCCAAGGAGCGTCCAGACGGCCTGCTTCCCACGCTGGGCGGACAGACCGGCCTCAACCTCGCCACCAAGCTGGCAAAGAAGGGCGTGTTGGACGAATACCATGTCGAACTCCTCGGCACGCCGCTGGAATCCATCGAGAAAGCGGAGGACCGCGAATACTTCAAAGCGCTGATGCAGGAAATTGGTGAACCGGTGCCGGAATCGGCCATCGTCGAGCGCATGGACGAAGTGGAAGAGTTCCTCGATGAACTGGTGCGTGTCGAAGCAAAAACCGGCCAGCCCGTCTACCCTATCATCGTGCGCCCGGCCTACACGCTAGGTGGCACCGGCGGCGGCATCGCATATAACTGGGATGAGCTGCACGACATCTGTGTGCGCGGTTTCCGCATGTCCATGACCTCGCAATTGCTGTTGGAACGCTGCCTGCTCGGGTGGAAAGAGATCGAGTATGAGGTAATGCGCGACGGCGCCGACAACTGTATCACCATCTGTAACATGGAGAATTTCGACCCGATGGGCATTCACACGGGCGACTCCATCGTCATCGCGCCCAGCCAGACACTCACCGATAAAGAGTACCAGATGCTGCGCACGGCATCGCTGAAGATCATCCGCGCACTCGGCATAGAAGGCGGCTGCAACGTGCAGCTCGCGTTGGACGCGCACTCCTTCCGCTACTACATTATCGAGGTAAACCCGCGCGTGAGCCGATCATCGGCGCTGGCCTCCAAAGCCACCGGCTACCCCATCGCTCGGGTGGCGGCGAAGATCGCCGTCGGCCTGCATCTGGACGAGATTCAAAACGCGGTCACCAGGCGCACGCTGGCCTGCTTTGAGCCCGCGCTCGATTACTGCGTGCTGAAGATTCCGCGCTGGCCCTTCGATAAATTTAACTTCGCCAACCGCCGCATCGGCACGCAGATGAAGGCAACCGGCGAGGTGATGGCCATTGACCGCACCTTCGAGGGCGCGCTGATGAAAGCAGTACGCTCGCTGGAAATCGGACAACTTGGCCTCGCGATGAAGGGCATCGGCGAGTGGTCAGAGATGAAGCTGGAAGAAGTGCTCCGTCACGCCACCGACGAGCGCCTCGCCGCCATCTGCGAAGCCTTCCGCCGCGGCATGGACGTGCCAGAAGTGCAGCAGCTCACCAATGTGGACCCGTGGTTCCTGAAGAAGGTGAAGGACCTGGTAGATATGGAGATGGAATTCCGCGCGCACTTCGGCCTGCCGGACGAAGCCATGCTGCGCCGCGCGAAGGAGTGGGGCTTCAACGACCACTACCTGGCCGAACTCTGGGGCGTGAAGGAAATGGAAATCCGCGATCTGCGCAAGCAATGGGGCATTCAGCCGGTATACAAGATGGTAGACACCTGCGCCGCCGAGTTCGAATCGGAAACGCCATATTTCTACTCGACATATGATCGGGAGAATGAACTGGCAGCGGCGCTGTAACAGAAAGGGCCAAGTTATGTTCATTCATTCCGTTTATTTCTGGTTGCGCGACGACCTGACGACCGAGCAGCGCGCCGCCTTCACCGAAGGCGTTCGCTCACTCACGACAATACCTAATGTACGGAGTGGCTTCGTCGGCGTCCCGGCGAGCACCGACCGTCCGGTGATTGACCGCAGTTACCACGTCGGCCTGGTGGTGGACCTGGGTGAACTGGCCGGGCATGACGCCTACCAGACGCACCCCACCCATCTGACCTTCCTGGACAACTTTAACACGTTCTGGACGAAGGTGCAGATTTACGATTTCGAGTAACCTGAGCCTCTGTGCTCTCCGTGTCTCTGTGTTCGATTGTTGAGGATCAGTCATGTCCCAAAAAAAGCGCGTCATCGTCATCGGCTCCGGGCCTATCCGTATCGGGCAGGGGATCGAGTTCGATTACTGCTCCGTGCACTCCGTGTGGGCGCTGCGCGAAGAAGGATACGAGGCGATCACCATCAACAACAATCCGGAGACAGTCTCCACCGACTTCGACACCTCGGATGCCCTCTTCTTCGAGCCGCTCACCGTCGAGGACGTGCTGAACCTGATTGACCAGATTCAGCCGGTAGGCGTGGTGGTGCAGTTCGGCGGGCAGACGGCGATCAATCTCGCCGGGCCGCTGCACGCGGCGGGTGTGCCGATTCTCGGCACCTCGTTCCGCGGCATCGAACTGGCGGAGGATCGAAAGCTCTTCGATACGCTGCTCACCGAACTGGATATCGAGCGCCCCAAAGGCCGCGCCATCACCTCCGTGCAGGAAGCGGTGGAAGCCAGCCGTGAGATCGGCTTTCCCCTACTCATCCGTCCCAGCTTCGTCCTCGGCGGCCGCGCGATGGA
>JAKIYB010000166.1 GCA_022708765.1 Armatimonadota bacterium
ACCGCCGGCTGCGCGCCAAAGCAAGCGAGCGCTACGGGGCGGCGGTGACGGACAGCCTCTTTATGAGCAGCCGCGACGGTCGCACTTTCACGCGCTGGGGGGAGGCGTTCATTCGTCCCGGGCTGCGCCCGGAGGGAAGCTGGGCATACGGCGACTGCTACCAGGGGTGGGGACTGCTGGAGACCGCGTCGGAGATTCCCGGCGCCCCGAACGAACTGTCCTTCTACGTGGGCGAGGGCTACTGGCGCGGCACGGCGAACCGCATGCGCCGCTACACGCTTCGGCTTGATGGCTTCGTCTCCCTCAATGCCCCACTGGCGGGCGGCGAGATGGTGACGAAACCATTTGCCTTCACCGGGAAGCGGCTCTCATTGAACATCGCCACCTCCGCCGCCGGCTCCGCGAAGGTGGAATTGCAGGACGCCGCCGGCACACCTATCCCCGGCTACGCCCTCGATGACTGCTGGGAGATCATCGGGGATGCGCTGGACTACACCGTGCGCTGGAAGGGTGGGACGGATGTGAGCGCGCTGGCCGGGCGAGCGGTGCGGATGCGGGTCGTGTTGCGGGATGCGGATCTATATAGCTATCAATTTCCTGCGGCCTCTTGACACCCGTTCAAAACAGACGCATAATAAAACCAACCAGTTAGTTTGATTTGTGAGGGGTCATGCAGCAGCGAGCGGTGGAGACGCGGGGGCGCATCCTCGAGGCGGCGGTGCGGGAGTTTTCCGAGAAAGGCTTCCATGGCGCGCGCGTGGATGTCATCGCCGCGGAGGCGGGGGTGAATAAGCAGCGCATCTACGCCTACTTCGCCAACAAGGAGACCCTCTTTTCCGAAGTCATCCGCCACATCTTCACCCTCATTGGCGACGAGGAAGCGATCTTTCTCGACCTTGGCGAGGGTGACGCCCCGCACATGAGTGAAATCCTGCTGCGGCACTACATGTTTTTTCATGCCCGTGTGCCGGAGTTCTGGCGCCTGCTGGCCTGGGAAAACCTGGAGAGTGGCCGTCATGCTCATGTGCTGAAAGACGTGCGCGAGACGGTCTTCGCGCATCTCCGCCGCATCTACCAGGCCGGGCAGCGGCGCGGGATCTTTCACGGGCAGGTCTCCTTCGAGACATACCTGTTCATCCTCTCCGCCATCGCCTTTTTCTATTACGCCAATCAGCGCACGCTCAGCCATACGTTCAATCGCGACCTGGCCGACCCCGCCATGCGGGAGCAGGTTATCCGCGAATGTCTGGCCCTGTTGACCATACACAATCATCCTGCCTCGACCGAGGCCATTTCACAAGGAGTTTCCCGATGACGACCGATACGCTTCCCAAGACCATCACCACCACCGAGCAGCTTGACGAGTTGCTCAGCCGCCCATCGGAGCAGTTGATCGCTTCCATGAAGACACTGGACGGCGATATCATGATCCTCGGCGCCGGCGGCAAAGTCGGCCCGACCATCGCCCGCATGGCAAAACGCGCCATTGACGCCGCCGGCGTCAGCAAGCGCGTGGTGGCGGTAGACCTGTTCCCCATGCCGGCGCTGGAAGCGATGGGTATTGAGACGCACACCTGCGACATGATGGACCTGGACGCCGTAGCCGCGCTGCCGAAGGTGGAAAACATCGTCTACATGATTGGCCGCAAGTTCGGCTCTACCGGGCAGGAGCACCTGACCTGGGCGACCAATGTGATTGTGCCCTACCACGTCGCCCGCGCCTTCACCACCTCGCGCATCGCCGCCTTCTCCACCGGCTGCGTCTACCCGCTGGTTCATGTGAGCACGGGGGGCTGTACTGAGGACGTGCCGGCTGATCCGGTGGGTGAATACGCGCAGTCCTGCCTTGGTCGTGAGCGCATGTTCGATTACTATGCCGAAGAGCAGGGCGAGAAGGTGGTGCATATCCGCTTGAACTATGCCGTGGAACTGCGCTATGGCGTACTTTACGACGTGGCCAGCCACGTGTGGGCGGGTGAGCCGGTAGACATCACCACCGGTTACGCCAACGTTATCTGGCAGGGCGACTGCAGCAACCAGGTGCTGCAGAGCTTCCCACTGGCCAGCGCCCCGGCGAAAATTCTCAATATCACTGGCCCGGAGATCATCTCTATTCAGGAAACCGCGGAAACCTTCGGCCGGCTGATGGGCAAAACCGTCACCTTCACTGGCGAAACGAACGGCATCGGCTACTTGAATAACAGCGCGCAGGCGACGAAACTCTTCGGCGCGCCGTCCGTCTCCGTGCCGCACGTCATCGAATGGATCGCCGCATGGATCATGCAAGACGGCGAAAGCCTCGGGAAAGCCACCCACTTTGAGACACAGAACGGGAAGTATTGAACGTTGACGATGAGTTGACGCTCGGTAAAGCCCCCGCCCGGTATTATATGAACCAGGTGGGGGCTTTGCGGTTGTTGCGTGTCTAACACGGTGCTCGGAAGATTCACCACGAAGATGAGAAGGCACGAAGAGTTTGGGGTCGTTGTCGTGGCGGTGTAGGCGGCGTTTTGTCGGGAATGCCACGGCGGGCATTCTCTACAAGGCTTGCGCCAGCACTTGCTCCGGGACCGCGTCATTGGTCAGGTAGTCACGCAGCACTTCTGCAGCTGCCGGTTGTTCATACGTGCCATCCGGCAAGCGGACAGCGGTGTCTTTCAGGCGCGAGACGGTGTGCCCGCAGGTCCAGATGGTGTAGTTGCGCATGTGGGCGCAGAGACAGGTCTTGTCCGTGCTGCGGTGCTCGTAGGCGTCCAGATAACTGCAGTGGCCGGCGCCGTCCAGCGCGTAGCCGAGGGACTCGCACTGCGGGGGCATCAGCGAACCGATGGCGGGTGACTGCCGCAGCATGCGCATCGGGTAGCCGGTGGCGGAGATGGTATTCACCACCACGTCATCCTCGTTCGCGGCGAAGAAGGCCTGCTTGACGTGGTCGGGCAGGCCGCTCTCGCGCGTGACGGCGAAACGCGTGGCGACCTGAATGCCGGCGGCGCCTTCCGCCATCATCGCCAGGCCGTCCGCGCCGGTGAAGATGCCGCCGGCGGCGATAACCGGGATCTGCTGTCCCGTGGATTCGAGTAACTGGCATACCTCGCGCAGGATGGTGCGCAGATCGAAATCCTGCCAGTTTTCCGGGAAGCCCAGATGCCCGCCGGCCAGCGGGCCTTCCACCACAATGTAATCCGGCAGGCGTCCCACTCTGGCGGCCCGGGTGAGAAAGAGCTTCAGCGCCCGCGCCGATGAGACGATGATGCCAACGAGCGTCTCGCTGAAGCGCGGATGCTCTTTCATCAATTCCAGCGATCCCAGGTGCAGCCCCGCGCCCAGCGTGATGCCATCCACCTCGGCATCCATCGCCGCGTGCAGGCGGGCACGCAGCGTTTCGCGCGGGCTGCCCATCGTCAGCTTCTCCATCACGTTCAGGAAGATGGCACCGAGCTGCTTGCGGTTCATGGTATCGCGGACCAGGCGAAAGGTCGCCTCGCGCACGGAATCCAGATCGAACAGCAGCCCCGCTTTCTCCTTCTGCTTGACGAAATGGCGGTTTTGCTGAAAGCGTGCCATAGCGCAAATCGGACACGGAGAGCGCGCCGGCGTCGGAGAGATGTCCGATACCGCCGGCATTGGCGACGGCCAGCGCGAGCTCAGGCACGGAAATGTTTACGCCCATTCCGCCGAGGATGAGGGGGAGAAACTCCTGGTGACCCAGACGGAGGACACAATCAGCTAATCGAGGTATGACGAACTCCTGACGCCACCCGCGTCAGGCGTGTGACGATGCCATTATACCCGATTCTACGTGAATCTAGGCGATAATACTCGAATTTCCGATTCATGCTGCCAGCGATTATTTTACCGGTTAGCGCGGGCGCCGCAAGGAAGCGGGTGGCGAGCAGTAGAATGATACGCTAACGCTTTGTTTTCGGAGGTTCCCCATGCTGCAACGCCTCGCGATGTTTCTGCTGTTGGTCTGTGCGCTCGGTATCCTGGCGCAGGCGCCACAGGAAACGCTCTATCAGGTTTCCACGCTGAACGCCCTCATGCTGGGCATCTACGATGGACAGATGCCGGTGAAGACGCTGTTGCGCCATGGCGATTTCGGATTGGGCACCTTTACCGGGCTCGATGGCGAGATGCTGGTCCTCGACGGCAAGTGCTACCAGATTAAATCCGATGGCAGCGTCGTAAAGGTGAGTGGCACGGTGACCACGCCGTTCGCCGCGGTGACGATGTTCAACAGTGATCAGACGCTGAAGATCGAGGCGCCGATGAGCCTGGCCGATCTGGAGACGCGCATTGACGCCGCGCTGCCCACGGCGAACTGGTTCTACGCCATCAAGGTGACCGGCACCTTCACGCTCGTGAAGGCACGCAGCGTACCGAAGCAGCAGGCGCCATACCAGCCGCTGGTGGAGGTGGTAAAGACGCAGCCCGTTTTTCAACTGCAGCAGGTGAACGGGACGCTGGTCGGCTTCCGCTGCCCGGCTTTCGCCGCCGGGGTGAACGTACCCGGGTATCACTTTCATTTCCTCCGCGAGGATGCGCAAGCGGGCGGTCACGTGCTGGAAGCGCAGCTTGTCTCCGGCACGGTGACAATTGACGCGACCCCCGCTTTCCTGCTGGCGCTGCCCTCCGATACCGCCTTTAAGAATGCTGATCTTTCCACGGACAAACCGGCGGACGTGCAGAAGGTGGAGAAATGACGATGACCGATGACGCGCTGGCGCATGGCCCGCTGCGCACCGCGTGGCGCGGAAAGTGGATCTGGACGGAGGATGTGGCGGCGGATCGCAACGTTTACGCGCATTTCTCGCGTCCTTTCACCTGCGATACCGAGGCAACTCTCGATATCGCCATCACCGCGGACAGCCATTATATGTTGTACCTGGACGGGCGGTTCATCGCTCGTGGGCCGGCACGGGCGCATCTCGAGTATTACACGGTAGACACGTTTTCGCTGCCGGTTTCCTCGGGCGATCACGCGCTGGTGGTGCTGGTACATCACGTCGGCGAGGTTAACGCGACGATGATGCTCGGACGACCGGGGTTGTTGGCGGATGTGACATTGACGGTTGACGGCAATATCGAAGATCTGTCTACGGGAGCGGATTGGCAGGCGAAACCGTCGAAAGCCTGGAAGCGCGATCTGCCGTGCATGATGTCGCACTTCGGCTTCTGGGAAGAGCTTGATCTCGCGTGCCTCGATGGGGAATGCACAAGCCACGGCTGGCATTTTGTCTTTGTCATTGGCGAACCCGGCTGTGGGCCGTGGACACGACTGGTTACCCGGAGTGTCGAGCCGGTTGAGTACCATCGCGTGTCATTGAAAGAGATCGTGAATAGTGGAACCTGGAGCGGTGGCACGGATGATCCGATTCCGTCCGTGACTGTTGCTTCGCGTGAGCGCCATCCCGGCAACGTTTCGCCAACCTGCACTTTTGAACGTGAGAACGGCTATGTGACCATTGATTTCGGACGTACCGTGTCAGGATACGTCATATTTATTTGCCGCTGCACGCACCCGGGAGCCATCATAGAGGTATCCTACGATGAGTTGCTTACGCAGGAAGGCGCGGTGAATCCAGAGCGTACGTATGCGCACATGACGGATCGCTTCATATTGCCTGCGGGTGAAGGCGAATATTCAACCACGCATCCTCGCGGATTTCGCTATGTGACACTGGATGTCACCGCGATGTCCGGTGCTGTCACCATCGAAGCTATGTGGGCGCTGGAGGAAACCTATCCCTTCCGCCTACAGGGCGCGTTTCAGTCGTCTGATGCTCAGCTTTACCGCTTCATGGTAAAGAGCGCGGAGAATGTGCGCATCTGCACCACGGACTGCTTCACCGACTGCTCTACCCGCGAGCGCGTGCATTGGACGGAAGATCTGTATATGCACAGCCGCGCGGCGGCGTATGCTTTCGGCGACACGGCGATGATGCGGCACGCGCTGTTTCAGGCGGCACAGTGCGCGTTGCCGGATGGCCGCATCAATGGCTTCATGCCCTCCGAACGCACGAACTGCGCCTTCGCCGCCAGCAGCATCATGTGGCTGCACACGCTGGTGGATTACTGGGAGCATGCCGGCCATGAGGATATCGAGGCGCTGATGCCCACGGTAAAACGCGCAATCGCCTGCATAGAGACGCAAATGGACGAAGACAGGCTTATCGCCCGCTGGCCGGCCGGGCAGTTCTGGGATTGGGCGCCAGTGGAACTGGAAGGCTGCCTGTTGCTGACGAATGCCGCGTATGCCTGGGCATTAACGCGGTTGTGCGCATACGCGGTCTTCGCTGAACTGGGTCACAACCTACAGGTCCGGGCGGACCGCCTCCGCGAAGCGGCGCATGCGCGCTTTTGGGATGCCGAACGCGGCTTCTACCGCGATGCCATTCCTGCGGAAGGCCAAACGCCTATCTACAGCCAGCAAGCCAATACGATGGCGGTGCTGGTGGGGATATGTCCCAAAGCAGAGCGGGTACCCTTACTGCGGCGGATCATTGACCCGGCGAACCTGGGGCCGGTGCCGGTGGGCGAGGACAGTCTGAAAGCGCACAACCGGCCGTCGTCGGACAAGTTGGTGCCGATGGGCACGCTGTGGTTCGCGCACTTCCTGGTGCAGGCGCTTTTTGAAAATGGGATGGTCGAGGAGGCGTTGGCACAAATGCGCTTCTTCTGGGGGGCGTATGACGACCTGCCCACCTTCCCGGAGACGCGCATCCAGCACGGCAATACCGGAATGTGCCACGGCTGGGCCGCCGGACCGGCGTATCTGCTGCCGGCCTACGTGCTGGGCATGCAGCCGGTGGATGCCGGCTGGCGCGAGGCGCGCTTCGCGCCGCATCCCGGCGATGTGGCGTTAGCCGGCGGCACCTTCCGCACGCCGCACGGCGAACTGAGCGCGCACTGGCATCGCCAGGAAAGCCGTTACCACGCCCGGCTTACCGTGCCGGACGGCGTCAGCCTGCGTGTTGTCTTGCCTGATCGGGAAGAAATGTTAATCGGCCCAACGGAATGGCAAGGCGAATGGGCGTGAACGGTGTCAAAACCACGTGAAACGAGGAAATGTATGCAACGGTTTTTCGTATCTCTTGGTCTAATTATTGCTAGCGTTCTGGCGCTTGCCCAGGCCCCGAAAACGCTTGGAACCTTCACGCTGCATGAGGATTTCGGCGTCTCGCACCCGGATCAGATCGTCATGCTTGAGCCGGGGGTAAAATTGCCTGCGGTGGTGGCGCTTCTCGATGAACAGGAAAAGCCGGCGCCCTTTCAGGTGATGGGAGATGGCCGCGTCGCCCTGCGTACCGACTTGCCGGCAGGGACGACGAAGACGTGGAAACTGGTCGCGGCGAAACCTGCCGCTATCACGCCGGGCGTGATGGTCCTTGATAAGCCGGACAGTTACGAAATCGTCAACGACAAGGTCGGCATCCGCATTCCGAAAGCGTCCGCCGACCTGGCGAAAACGCCATCGCCCATCCAGGGATTGCGCTTCCAGGACGGCACCTGGACGGCCGTTGGGCCGAACTACATGCCCCGTCCGGCGGTTGTGCGCATCCGCGTCGCCTACCTGTATGACCGCGCCTTGTTGCGCTCACACGGGCGCGGCCTGCCGGACATCCCGGCCGGCGAAGGTCCATATACCACGACGATTGAAGTGCAGGCCGGCCAGCCGGTGATCCTCTTCGAAGAAGAGTGTGAAGTGGATATCTCCTACGGGGTGGATATCACCGAAGGCCTGGCCCCCGACCGCGCGCAGTACCGCGGCCATCACAGCAACTCCACCGACGCGGGCATGAGTCCGGATGGCGGCGTCTACACGTATAAGAACGTGCGCCACGATGCGCTGGTTCACCTGAAGTTCGAAGGCAAGGCGAAAGACCGCTGGTCGCGCACTACGTATCCCTATATGTCCCACTGGGATCCGTGGGCGGTGGATACCGGATTCTACTGGCAACTCTATGACTCCCACCCGGAAGGCAGCGACAACCTCTTCGGCATCTTCGCCGGCAAAGCGTCTCGCCTCATTAATCCGGGATTGTCCGGCGTCAGCTTCGATACCGGCATGGTGGAGGGGAAGCCGCACGTCGGATTGCAGGTGCGCTTCCAGCGCCTCATGCCCACGCAGTTCTACTCGACCCACATGCGTTTCGGCTGGGGCATCTACCTCGGCAAGAAGAGTGCCGACGTGAAACCGCAGATGGCGGTACAGGAGATCAATCGGGTGATGAATCAGCACAGCGGCGTAAACCTAACCGTGCTGACGCCGCTTCCCGACGACTATCCCGATCCGAAAGAGGGCTACGGCAACCTGTATGCCCCCGCCACCGCGTGGAAGGGGCTGGCGGATGCGCTGCGCGAAGAACGCAAACTGGGTGGGAGGACGCTCTATAATCAGCAGTACAATCTCAACCCCTATTTCCAGCCCATCCTCGACT
>JAKIYB010000167.1 GCA_022708765.1 Armatimonadota bacterium
CCCCGCCATTGCCCGCGTAGTCGGCGGCCAGCGCGATGAGAGCGCGGTCAGCGGCGCGCGCG
This sequence comes from Armatimonadota bacterium, assembly GCA_022708765.1. Taxonomy (GTDB): domain Bacteria; phylum Armatimonadota; class Hebobacteria; order CAIYQO01; family CAIYQO01; genus JAKIYB01. Next base: position 63 of record JAKIYB010000167.1, read on the forward strand.
AGTTGGAGGACGAGCACGAGGCAGCCGGTGCGCTGCTGCACGAGATGCATCGCCTTACCGATGACTTCGCCGTGCCTGACGGTGTGTGCGCCACGTATGAAGCGCTCTACCACGACCTGCAGGCGCTGGAGCAGGATATCCATCGGCACATCCACCTGGAAAATAACGTGCTCTTCCCGCGCTTACTGCGCCTGCTTGCACAAGGGTAAGGCACCTGTGCTACAATACACCCACGGATACCGGTGCCTATCCACGCCGGTATCCGTGGGAGATGGGCATGCGCATTCACATTCTGCAGCACGTTCCTTTTGAAGATGAAGGCAATATCGGCGCCTGGGCACGCGCGAACGGCTTTCCCGTCACGCGCACGCTGCTGTACGACAACGAATTTCCGCCGGACTACGAGCTATACGACTGGCTGGTGGTGATGGGCGGACCGATGAGCGTCACCGACGAAGCGGACTACCCGTGGCTGAAACAGGAAAAGCGCGCCATCGCCGAGGCCATCGCGCAGCGCAAGACCGTCATCGGCATCTGCCTGGGCGCCCAGCTCATCGCGGAGGTGCTGGGCGGCAAAGTGGTGCCCTCGTCGGAGAAGGAATACGGCTGGTACCCGGTGGAGATGCTGCCGGCCGGCGCCGCTAATCCGCTCTTCCACCTCTTCCCGACGTATTTCACCGCCTTTCACTGGCACGGCGAGATGGTGACGCTGCCTGATGACGTCACGCACATTGCGCGCAGTGAGGGCTGTGAGACGCAGGCGTTCCTCTTCAGCGACCGCGTCATCGGCATGCAGTTTCATTTGGAAATCACCCGCCCGGGCATCAACAACCTGCTGAAACACTGCGCCGACGACATGACTCCCGGTCCCTTTACGCAGCGCACGGAAGTGATCCTCTCGCGCACGGACGCGATGGTTGAGGTACACGGCTTGCTGGTACGCCTGCTGGGCGGTTTGGCGAATCTGCCGGGGTAGCGCAATCCCAAACGAGCGAAGACAACGGCGCCGGGCTGCATAACCAGCCCGGCGTTTTTTTTCTCAACACATCGCAGCAGCGTACCGGCGCCGCGTATATAGAAGTGTCAGGCGCACGATGTGCCGGAAGACTTCGGGGTGAAGGAGCACCCGCCGCGCCAGGGACGGCGCCGACACTTCGCCAGGCCGCACACTCGGGGATGCGGCCTGGCGGAGCCATATGGAGGTGTGATGATTGTGGATACTTGAGGTGATCGAGCAAATGCTGGATATCCTGGATGAAGTCCCGCGGCAGAGCCAGTGACGTTTCCGCCAGGGAGGGCGATGGACCGACCGCCGGGTCGCGAGGAGGAGATGCGGCCCGGCGGTCATGCTTTGGTCGGCACGGTAATCAGTCCAGCACGCCTTCGTGCCAGTCCAGGTGGACCTGCCGGCTGCCGGGTATGATTCGAGCGGTGGCTTTGCCGTTCAGCGTCGCGAGCAGCGCGTCGCCGATGGCCTTCTTCCGCCAGCCGCGCATGAGCGGCACATCGGCGCGCTCCCCGGCGAGGATGACGGCGGCAAGGTCGGTACGCGTGGCCACCACCCCGGGCGACACCGCGCGCTCCGAAGCCAGCGAGCGCAGGCAGAGGATGAGAAAATCTACCGTCGGCTCCAGCGCCGGCGGCAGCGAGGACGCGCGCGGCGCGAGAGTCGGCGCCGCCGCGGGAGTTTTCTTTAACACGTCCAGCAACATCAAGCCGAATCGCTCAATCTGTTGCGGCTGCAGGCCGCGCACATCGCGTAACTCGCGCAGGCTGCCGCGCGGATTGCGCGCCAGTTCGGTCAGCACCTCATCCCGGGCAATGCGGCTCGTGGGAATATCCAGCGCCCGCGCCGTCTCCTCGCGCCAGGCGACCAGTTCGCGCAGCAGCGACAGCGCCCGCTTTCCCATGCGCTCGATGCCCCGGATGCGCAGATAGAGCTCACCGGGTTCCGCCACCTGATAGCGTGAAGGATCTTCCAACCGGCGGAACTCCTCATGCGCCCAATCCAACCGTCCCTGCGTGGACAACTCCGCAATCAGACGATCGTACGCGGGCACCAGATAGCGCACGTCATCCAGCGCGTATTGAATCTGCCCGTCCGTCAATGGCCGCCGCAGCCAGTCGGTAAAGCAGTGTGACTTCTGCAGCCGCGTACCGGTAGCGCGCTCCACCAGATTGGCGAAGGATATCTGCTCGTCGTATCCGAGCAGCGCGGCGGCGACCTGCGTATCGAACACCGGTGCCACCGGTTTGTCAATGAGGCGGTAGAAGATGGCCAGGTCCTGCCCGGCGGCATGAAAGACCTTTTCGATAGCCGGATTGGTGAGCACATCGCGCAGGGGAGAAATATCCGTGAGCCCCAGCGGATCTATGAGCACCGCTTGCTCGCGGGTCGCTAGCTGAATCGTACCGAGCCGCGGATAGTAGTGCCCCTCACCGACAAACTCCGTGTCGAGAAAGATGACCGGCTCATGCTGCAGCACTAAGCATAATGCGGCCAGTTGTGTGTCTGTGGCGATGATCATCTTACTGGCATTGTACCGAAAAGTGGCCCGATCTGTCCACGACGTGGAGCCGCGTTATTCCGCGGATGGTCCGGTCACAATGCGAAGAAATCCAACATGCTGACCTCGACACGCATTGTCGAATCTGGAAAACTGCTATAAGCTGAGGAATGGCTGCCTTTGCCGGTGCGTCTCTGCTGGCAACCATGCTGCCCGGAGCGCACAAATCAGCACAAAGAGGAGCATCTGCATGTCTGATGTGAAGTATACATATATTATTGTCGGCGGCGGTCTTGCCGGCGCGTCGGCCGTCCGTGGCATTCGCGCGGTGGATCCCGATGGATCCATCCTGCTCATCGCTCACGAAAGCACTCGTCCGTACAACCGCCCGCCACTGACGAAAGACCTCTGGTTCGGAAAGAAAGAGGTCGAGGGGATCTTCGTCGGCAAAACTCCGGCCTTTTATGACGATAACCGCGTCGAGTTGCGACTGGGTGCGACTGTTGTTGAAGTAGACCCTCGTGGGAAGGTGCTTCGTGATGACCAGGCGCGCGCCATCAGTTACGAGAAGCTGCTGCTGGCTACCGGCGGCATGCCGCGCGCGCTGGACATTCCCGGTGGCGACCTGGAGGGTATCTACTATTACCGCTATCTGGATGACTATCTGTCGTTGAGGCCGCGAGCGGTCGAAGGCGCCACGGCCACCGTCATTGGCGGCGGCTTTATCGGGTCGGAAATCGCCGCCGCGCTGCACACGGTCGGCGTTCATGTGACAATGGTGTATCCCGACCCCTCACTCGTCGCGCGCGTCTTCCCGGAGCGTCTGGGTCGGCGACTGCAGGAACATTTCCAGGAACGCGGCATCACCATTCACGCTGGCGATGCCCCCACCGCCATCGAAATGAGTGGCAGCACCTATGTGACACGCACAAAAAACGGCCAGGTAATCGGGTCGGATCTGGTCATCGTCGGCATCGGCATCCACCCGGCGACCGACCTTGCCGAGCAGGCGGGATTGACGGTGGAAAACGGCATTGCCGTAAACGAGCGCCTGCAAACCTCGAACCCGGATATCTACGCCGCCGGTGACAGTGCCAGCTTCCCCTACCAGGCGTTGGACATGCAGACGCGCGTGGAACACTGGGATAATGCGCTGAACATGGGCAAGCAGGCGGGGCGCAACATGGCCGGAGCAAGCGAATCATACACCTACATGCCCTACTTCTTCTCCGACCTTTTCGAGTTCGGGTACGAAGCGGTGGGCGAGGTGGACGCCCGCCTGGACACTTTTGCCGACTGGATGACGGACTTCGAGACCGGCGTCATCTATTACCTGCGCGACGGCTATGTGCGCGGCGTGATGCTGTGCAACGTCTGGGAGAAGCTGGACGCGGCGCGCGCGCTCATTCAGCGCGGCGAGAAAGTGAGCCCCGAAGAGTTGAGAGGGGCTATCAGCAAGGAGTGAACCATGGGATTAGCCGAGCAGCGATGTACGGCATGTGAGGGTGGCGCGGAGCCGTTGGACCGGGAGCAGGCGGCGGCACTGGCCTGCGAAGTGCCGGCATGGACACTGAAAGCGGACGCCATTGAGCGCGCGTTCAAGTTCGCGGATTTTCGCGCAGCCATGGCCTTCGTAAATCAGGTGGCTGGCCTTGCAGAGGAACAGGGTCATCACCCGGACATCCATATCTCCTACAACAAGGTGCGGCTTGAGCTTTCCACCCATAAAATCGGCGGGCTCTCGACGAACGATTTCATCCTGGCGGCGAAGATTGATCGGTTGGCATGAGGTGTCAGTATGGCCCAGTCCATTCAGGGCAAGATAGCGTTGATTACCGGCGGGGCGGTGCGCATTGGGCGCGCCACCGCGCTGGCGCTGGCGGCAGAAGGGACGCACATCATCGTCCACTATAACCGCTCTGGCGAAGACGCGGAGGCGCTGGCCGAGGAGCTTCGCTCGCTCGGCATTCGGGCATGGCCGCTGCAGGCGGATTTTTCCCGGCGGGAGGAATACGAGACGCTGATCGAGCGCGCGCTGGAGACGGCTGGCGGGCTGGATATCCTCGTCAACAACGCCTCTATCTTCCCGCGGGAAACGCTGGACAGTGTCACGATTGAGAGCGTGATGGAGAACCTGGAGGTCAACGCCTGGACGCCCTTCGCGCTGGGGCGCGCCTTCGCCAGCGCCGTCGGGCGCGGAGCCATCGTCAACCTGCTGGACTCGCGGCTGGACGGCTATGACTGGACGCACGTTGGTTACTTCTTCAGCAAGCAGGTGCTGGAGCTGATGACGCGCATGATGGCGCTGAAGTTCGCCCCGTCCGTCACCGTCAACGCCGTCGCGCCAGGCCTCATCCTCCCCCCGCCCGGCGAGGATGAAAGCTATATTGATAAACTGATCTACACCGTGCCGTTGAAAGAGCATGGCCAGCCGGAGGATATCGCCGACGCGATCGTGTTCCTGGCGAAAAGCCGCTACTGCACCGGTGAAGTTATCTACGTAGACGGTGGTCGCCACCTGGTGGAATATTCGCGCTCCACGCCGCCGTTATGATCGGAGACGTTCCCGCTATGGACCGCATCTTCATCACCGATTTACTCCTGCGCGCCGTCATCGGGCTTAGTGACGAAGAGCGGCGGGAACCGCAGGACATTCTCATCAACGTGTCGCTGCTGGTGGACCTGCGCGCGGCAGGTGTCAGCGATTGTATTGAGGATACGGTGGATTACCGCGCGTTGAAGAGACGGGTTATCGCGCTGGTGGAAACCTCCACCTTTCACCTGGCGGAGGCACTGGCGGAGCGCATCGCCGCGCTCTGCCTGGACGACCCGCGCGTACAGCAGGCGCGGGTCCGCGTAGAGAAACCCGGCGCGCTGCGTTTCGCGCGCAACGTTGGGGTGGAAGTGACGCGCGAACGCGGATAATGCCAATCCCCTACATCTCGTTCGGCTCGAATATCGTCCCAGAGGCAAGCATCCGGCGAGGGATGGCGCTGTTGGCGCGAACCGTCTACGTGCGGGCGCTGTCCACGCTTTACCGCACGCAGGCGTTCGGTCGCCCGGATGATCCGCCGTTCGTGAACGGCGTGATCGAGGTTGACACCGCGCTGTCGCCCGGTAAGCTGAAACAGGCTCTGCTCGAGGTCGAAACTGCGATGGGACGTCGGCGGTCAAGCGATAAATATGCGCCACGGGTGCTGGATCTTGATATAATTTGGTATGATGACATAATAGATATGGCATTTGTCCTGCCGGACCCGGAAATCCGCCATCGGTCGTTTCTCGCTGTTCCGCTGGCGGAATTGGCGCCGGCGCTGGCACTGCCGGATGGCACCGCCATTCGTGACGTCGCCGCGGGGTTTGGTGACACGCCGATGATGCCGTTGCCGGCACTGACGAACTTGCTGCGAAAGGATCTGGAAGATGAATATCAAACGCGTGGAAGAACTGATCCGTGAACTGCTGATTGAAATCGGCGAAGATCCCGAACGGGAGGGGCTGGAGAAGACACCGCTGCGCGTGGCCGGAGCGTATGAGTACCTGACCTCCGGTTATCACATGAACACCGAGCGGTTGATCAACGGCGCGGTCTTCGAGGCCGAGTCGAACAACATGATCATCGTGCGCGATATCGAGCTCTACAGCCTCTGCGAGCATCACATGCTGCCCTTCTACGGACGCTGCCATATCGGCTACATCCCGAAGGAGAAAATTTTCGGCGTCAGCAAACTGGCGCGGCTGGTGGATATGTATTCCCGCCGCCTGCAGATTCAAGAGCGCCTGACCGAGCAGATCGCCTCCGCCATCATGGATTCCATTGATCCGGAAGGCGTCGGTGTCATCATCGAGGCGCGCCATCTGTGCATGATGATGCGCGGCGTGCAGAAGCAGAACTCGCTGATGACCACCTCGTCGGTCATCGGCAGCTTCCGCAACTCCATCGCCACCCGCAACGAATTCCTGACGTTGATCGGACGTGAGCGACCATAACCCAGATGGTGCTGTCCCAAGCAAATGGAAGGAGCCTCTATGTCCGTTGTAACCGAACTGGATCAACAGTGCATCAACGCCATCCGCTTCCTGGCGGTGGATGCGGTGGAGAAAGCGAAATCCGGGCATCCCGGCGCGCCTATGGGCGCGGCAGTGATGGCGTATACGCTCTGGGACCGGGTGATGAAGTACAACCCGCGCAACCCGCACTGGGCGGATCGCGACCGCTTCATCCTCTCCGCCGGCCATGCGTCCATGCTGCTCTACGCGCTGCTCTACCTCACCGGATATGACCTGTCACTGGACGATTTAAAGTCGTTCCGCCAGCTTGGCAGCAAAACGCCCGGCCATCCGGAGTCCGAACTCACCCCTGGCGTGGAGGTGACCACCGGTCCCCTCGGTCAGGGCTTTGCCAACGGCGTGGGCATGGCCATCGCCGCCGACTGGCTCGCGTGCCGGTATAACACGCCGGAGCATCAGATTGTGGACCACTTCATTTACGCGCTCGTCTCCGACGGCGACCTGGAGGAAGGTGTCGCCTCCGAAGCCGCCAGCCTGGCGGGCACGCTGGGACTCGGCCGACTCGTTTACCTCTACGATGACAACGAAATCTCCATTGAAGGCGACACCGACATCGCCTTCCGCGAAGACGTGGGCGCCCGCTTCCGCGCCTACGGCTGGCAGGTACTCGGCCCCATTGACGGCAACAACGTCGCGGCGGTGGAAACAGCCATCCGCGCCGCGCAGCGGGAAACCGCGCGCCCCTCGCTCATCATCTGCCGCACCGTCATCGGATACGGCAGTCCGGAAGAAGGCACCGGCAAGGTGCATGGCGAACCGCTGGGCGCCGAACACGCGAAGGCCGCCAAAGAGCGGCTGGGCTGGCCGACTGAGCCCGCTTTTTATGTGCCTGATGACGTGCTGGCGCACATGCGCCGCCACGCGGACGAAGGCGCGCGAGCGGAAACGGAGTGGAACGCGCGCATGGACGCCTACGCCGCCGTTCACCCGAAGCAAGCCGCAGTCTTCCACGCCGCCATGCGCGGTGAACTGTCCGACGGCTGGGATGCGGGTCTGGAGAGCCTCTTTCCGTCAGGGAGCAAGCCCATCGCCACGCGCAGCGCGTCGGGCAAGGTGATTAACGCGCTGGCGGCGCGCTTGCCCATGCTGATAGGCGGCTCCGCCGACCTGGCACCGAGCACGAAAACGCTCATTGACGATGGCGGCGACTTCAGCCCGGATGACCATAGTGGCCGCAATCTGCATTTCGGTGTGCGCGAACACGCAATGGGCGCCATTGCCAATGGCATGGCCCGTCACGGTGGGGTGCTGCCCTACACAGCCACCTTCCTCACCTTCTCCGACTACATGCGGCCGCCCATGCGACTGGCGTCGCTGATGGGCATCCGCGTCGTCTTCGTCTTCACCCACGACAGCATCGCCCTCGGCGAAGATGGCCCCACTCACCAGCCGGTGGAGCATTTAGCCGCGCTCCGCGCCATCCCGCACCTGCACGTCATCCGCCCCGCCGACGCCACAGAGACGGCGGAAGCCTGGCTGGCCGCGCTCCGTTATACTCATGGACCGACGGTGCTGGCGCTCACCCGGCAAAACCTGCCGGTACTCGATCGCACGGTCTACCCCCCCGCGTCCGGCCTGCAGCGCGGCGGCTACGTGCTGTGGGAATCCGCGGCATCACCGGAACTCATCCTCATCGCCACCGGTTCGGAAGTGAGCATCACCCTGGAGGCGGCACGGCGGTTGGTGGATGACGGCAAGGCCGTGCGCGTGGTGTCGCTGCCCTGCTGGGAACTTTTTGAGGATCAGCCCGCGGAATATCGCGCCGCCGTGCTGCCCCCCGCCGTGCGCGCCCGCGTGGCGG
>JAKIYB010000168.1:0-2748 GCA_022708765.1 Armatimonadota bacterium
GGCGGTGCTCAATGCCCGCCAGTGGGACAAAACCGGGCAGGCGTGGGGCCGCAAGGCGAACGAGTATTACTTCGACGCCGTACACCGCTTTCTGCTGGTGCGCTTCCCCGGCTGCGCGGCGGCCGTGCGGGCGAAGATGAAGGACGGCTACACCATCGCGTCCGTCAAACTGGCGCTGACCTGGAAAGACCAGGAGTTTATGCGTGTGGACGGCTATTCCTGGCGCAACTACACCATGAAGGACAAACCGGAGCCCAAATGGCATGCCCGCGCCACGCTGCTGCGCCAGCCCTGGGTGGATGATGCGAAACTCGGTCCCACCTGGAACGCCTATCTGAACGGCGCGGGTTACTGGCGGATGGGCGGCGCGCTGGATCCGTCCGCCGACCGCGACCCCGCCCCACTGGGCGAGGTGGGCCTGTGGAAAGAGCAGCCGGAAGGCGCGTTTGACCTGACACCGCTGCTCACCGCCGACCCCGGCGCATTCTGGACACGGCTGGCGCAGGTGGAATACGCCGGTGTCATCCTGCAGAAGGCCGAAATCAGCAACTATGAATATGGCGAGCAGGGAGTGCCGACCGGCGTCGCCCGCATCTTCGTGCAGGCGCCGAAACTCATTGTCACCTTCCACAAGGGTAAAGCGCCCGACAGCGAGCCGCTGGCGATGGATTTGTTCGCGTTCACCGAGCGCCTGCGGAAAGACGGCAGCGGCGGCTTGCCCACTACGCGCATCCCGGAGAACCTGGCGGAACTGGGCGCGGCGCACCGCTCGCGGCGGCTGATGGCCCTGCCTGAGTGGGCGCGTCCGCGCGTGGAGGAGATGTGGAACCTGCCGCCGGGTTGGGGATACGACAACGCGTATGACTGGTTCACCCGCACCTGTAAGAATCTGGAATCCGGCGATCCTGACCTCTATATGAAGGCGGTGAACGAAATACTCTCCTCGCCCCCCGGTTGGTTCGCCGGGCACCAGCACATCGAGTATCTGCTGCCCATCCTCGAATATGACGACCTGCTGCCCGACGTGGTGCGCTATCACCTGCGCATGGGATTCGAGGCGCGCTGGCAGTTCCCGCTGGCGCCGGACAAGGTCTTCAGTCATGGCAAGGTCACCGGAACCGGCACGCTCAACCACATGGCGCAGGCCCGTCCGAAAGCGTTGCTCGGTGCGGAAATCACCGGTAAGACGGAGTTGGCGCGGATGGCGGAATTCGGACTGTGGGAACTCAGCCGTTGGATGATCTACAGCGACGGCTTCAATCAGGAGCATGGCGATTCCTATTACCACGGCATCGCCATCGCCCCACTGCAGGCGGCGGCGAAATACAGCCGCGATCCCCTTATGCGGCTGAACGCCTCGCTGATGGTAGAAAAGCTGCTTTTCGAAGACATTGCCACCTACCATCCCGGCTTGCGCAAGCGCGTGTCACGCATCAGCCGCCGCATGGGCCCCTGGCCGGAAGCGCTGCTGGAGCAGGACGTGGCGGAAGGCGCCATGCACACTCTCTCCCGCCAGGGCGCGCTGCTGGAATTGGACGCCCCCGGCGAGCCGAAAATGGCCCACGGCATGAAGCCCTTCAACTTTCACGCCACGCCGCCGCTACGCACGGCGATGATGACGCCCTGGGGCGCGCCGTGGGAGGCGAATGCCATTGACCAAAAGCCCCTTCCGTTCCGCGCCGTCTTTTCCACGCATGTGATGAATCGCGTCACCGAGCCGATTCATGCCATCACCTACCTAGGGAAAAACTACGGACTGGCGTCCGAGGAGGTCTATACCTCGGCCTGCAGTCCGCTCTTCGCCGCCTGGCGGCGAGGCGGCAAACCCGCAACGAAATTCGACGACCTTGGCGTGCTCACCATCCAGGGACGGCTGAATGAGCAGCCGCCGGCGGCGTTGGAGAAGACGCCCTTCGGCATCCTGCAGCACGATAACAAGCTCATTTACGCCATGCACGCGCCGGAAATCAAGCTGCTGCAGGCGGGCTTCCCGCCGGTGGCCAAAGATGGCCTGACAAGCATGAAGTGCGCGGTGAATATCTACACCTTCGGGCCTGACGACGCCCGCGAAGTGTGGGTGAGCGGCAAGAAGGTGACACAGTTCCCAGCGACGGCGCGCCTGGGCGAGGCGATTACAATCAGAGAAGGCTCGACCTATATCGGCCTCATCGCGCTGCCGGCCACAAACCTGGGGCGCAAGAACGAGGTACTCATCACCCAGGATCACCCGCTGCTGCAGCTCAGCGCCTACCTCTACCAGTCCGACAAACCGCTGCCCGATCTAAACACGCTGAAGGACGCCTCAGCCGGTTGGGTGGTGGAGTTCGCCGACGCGGAGGATTTCAAGTCCTTCGCCGACTTCCGCAAGCACATTAATACCACGGCGCTGCGGGCGAACTGGGACGCGGCGGCGCACACGCTGCACGTCGCCTATACCAGCGGGAAGGATACGCTGGAGATGGGCTACCGCACCGATTTCGAACGCGAGATGCTCTGGCACAGGCAGTATAATCCTTCGACGATCTTCGCCTATCAGCGGGTGAACGGCGCCTCGCCATGGCCGAGCGAGGATATCGAACTGGACTGCCCGCTGGGCCAGATGGGCAAAGGCGGCCGGCTGGCAAAGGGCGGGGCGACGCTGGAAACGCTGCCCGGGCAGATGGCGCTGCTGCGCGTAGAGCCCGTCTCCGGCACCTATGAAGGCATCAACCCCTTCCTGGAGCCGGTGCCCTTCACCCTCGCCACCTC
>JAKIYB010000168.1:2813-8396 GCA_022708765.1 Armatimonadota bacterium
TGCGCGCCGACGGCCCGCTCACCATGGGCCGCGTCACCGTGTGCCCGAAGGACAATACGCTCGCCGTGGACTACGTGCTGCCGCCCGCCGCCGGCGTGCCTGCCCTCGAACAACTGCGGAAAGAGCGCGGACGCTACTTCCGCCCCGGCACCGACCTGACTACCATCCGCCGCGATGCCGCCCGCGCCCTCCTCGTCCGCGGCTTTCTCGCCGAACCGAAACTCGTCCTCAACGGCACACCCGTCGCCGGCCCCTTCACGAAGATGGCGGTGGACGGCGTGATCTGGTGGCGAGTGCCGATTGCGGAACCGTGAGGCGGGAGTTACCGTTGAAAAGGATTTCACGCGGTGAACCTTGAATGAAGCGGCATGCACGACTTCGATGACACCATGACTTCCCTGGGCATCGCCGAATCGCCCGCCAGTTGGCGCGAGTATTGGGAGGAAGCACAGGCGACATTTCCCGCCGATGGACCCGACTTCCTCACCGACGCATACCTGCGCGAGGTGGCCGCGCTGTGCGACTTTCCGGAGGATATCCTGCCGCCGCTGGCGGCAATGCTGGCGCGGGCGCGGGGGGATGAACGGCTGTCCCGGCTGGCGTGGCTGTGGCGCGTCGTGCTGGATGCGCACCGGGTGGAGGGCGAGATTCGCCGCTGGCCCAGCCCGGCGGGCGAGCCGCTCTTTTCCACCGCGCTGGTGCTGGCGGAGATCCCCGCCATGCTGAAGGGCCATACCGTGCGTGGCATCCCGCTGGAAGTTTCTCGCGCCACGCTGCGCGATCTGCCGTTGTGGATGCGCAACTACCGTCGGCGTTTTGGCGAGTGGGGGTTCGACCGCCTGGGGTGGATGATCTATCATCTCGCCGGCCAACTCTACCGCGTGGGGCGCATGCAGTACATCCACAAGCCCAATCCCTGGCCAGTGAGCGCGTATCGCCACCGCGAACGCGGCGAGGTCGCGGCCTTCTTCAAGGCGCCGCAGCGCTGCCGCCGCGACGGCCTGATTGACGGCACCAACGGCGTCACCGACTCCGAGGCCTTCACCGCACTTTTCACTGAAGACGGCGCGCGCATTGCCGGCCATCCGATTACGCGCGCGGGCTATGTTCAACCCGAACCCGTGACGCTCTCACTGGCGGACTGGCAGCGCGTGTTGTGCCCCGGCGATCCGGTGCTCGACGTGCACATACCCGCTGACGGCCGCATGGACTACGACGCCTGCGGCGCTTCCGTGCAGGCCGCGCCCGCCTTCTTCGCGCGCCACTTCCCGGAAAAGCCCGCACCCGTCGCCTTCATCTGTTACACCTGGCTGCTGGACGCGCAATACGCGGCGCTGCTGCCGGCGGAATCGAACATCGTGCGCTGGCAGCGGGAGTTCCACGCCTTCCCGGTGCTTTCCGACGATCTCGACCCCTTCTTTCGCGTCTTCGACGGCAAACCCACCGACCTGGTCGCCGCCCCGCGCGACACGGCCCTCCGCCGCGCCATGCTCGACACCACCCTCGCCGGCAAGCCCGTCCGCTGTGCCGGCGGCTTCATCCTCATTGATGGGATGACATGGGGGCGTTAATTTTTTCCTTTGAGCAAGGCGCCCTCCCCGCCGTGTCACGAGAACCCGGACAGGGAGGGCGCGTGCCATATGCCGTTACGGCATGGTCGCCGGCCGGCGGAAAGCCCGCAGGATAGCGATGAGAATCACCGCCCCGACGACGGCAAGCAGCAGGCTTACCAGGTTGAAACCGGTGATGCCCACACCGAGCAGCAGGCTGCCCAGCCAGCCTCCGAGCAGGGCGCCGACGATGCCGATGAGGATATCTCCCAGCAGGCCTTGCCGCGACCCCATGATGACACTGGCGATCCACCCGGCCAGCGCCCCGAAAATGATCCACAACAGGATGTTCATACCGACCTCCGTTTCCGCGATTGATGCCGTGATGCCGGGCCGCGGCTCGATCAGGTCCGCGCGCCTCGGAATGCCCGTAGGAGAGCGATGAGAATGACGGCTCCCAGCACGGCGACGAACAGGCTCCACAGGTTGAAGCCGGTGATGCCCGCCCCACCGAGCAGGTTGAAAAGAAACCCGCCCAGCAGCGCCCCCACGATGCCAATGAGCACATCGGCCAGGCATCCCTGCCGCGCGTTCGTGCCCATCAGAATGCTGGCCAACCACCCGGCAATGCCGCCCAGGATGATCCACAAGAGAATATTCATCACCACCTCCACGCGTGCCATCCCTATCGTTGACGCGTCTGATGGCGGATATGTCCGGCTCGTGCGCGCATCTCAGTACAGCACCAACGACGCGGCCCCCGCTCCGGCAAGAGCGGGGGCCGTCCAACATCCGGCATTAACCATCCAGCATGGTTACGACCGGTGCAGTTCCTGAATCAGGATGCGTCCAATTTCGTCGCGCTGGATCTGGTTGGTGCCCTCGTAGATCTGGGTGATCTTGGCGTCGCGCATGTATTTTTCGATGGGATACTCGCGCATGTAGCCGTGACCACCGAAGACCTGGATGGCGTCCACCGTCACCTGCATGGCGACGTCCGAGGCGAAGCACTTGCTCATCGCGGAGTAGATCGTCGGGCGCACGCCGGGGTTGTTGTCAATGTGGCGGGCGGTGGCGTAGACCAGCGCGCGCGCGGCCTCGATCTTCATCGCCATGTCGGCGAGCATGAAACGCACGCCCTGGAAGCTGGAAACGGGCACGTCGAACTGCTTGCGCGTACTGGCAAACTCCACCGCCAGGTCCAGCGCGCCGGCGGCGATGCCCACCGCCTGCGCGGCCACGCCCGGGCGCGAGGTGTCAAAGGTCTTCATCGCGGTGATGAAGCCGGTGCCCTCGCGACCGAGGAGTTGATCCTTATGCACGCGGCAATCCTGGAAGACCAGTTCGCGAGTGGCGCTGGCGCGAATGCCCAGCTTATCTTCTTTCTTGCCGAAGGTGAAGCCCGGCGTGTCTTTGTCCACGATGAAGGCGGAGATGCCGCGAGCGCCTTTGTTCGGGTCGGTGACCGCGAAGACGGTGTAGACTTCCGCCTCGCCGCCGTTGGTGATCCACTGCTTCGTGCCGTTGAGGATATAGTAGTCGCCGTCCTTCACCGCGCGGGTGGTCATCCCCGCCACGTTGGAGCCCGCGTTCGCCTCGGTGAGGCCAAACGCCGCGAGCTTCTTCCCCGCGGCGATATCGGGCAAATACTTTTCCTTCTGCGCCTCGGAGCCGGAGATGATGATCGGCAGCGTGCCCAGGCCGGTGGCGGCGAAGGCCAGCGAAATGCCGCCGCACGCCTTGGACAGCTCCTCGGCGACGATCACCATATTCATGATTGGCGATGAGCCGCCCAGGCCGCCGTATTGCTCATCAATATAGACGCCGCACATGTCCGCCGCCGCCAGCGCCTTCACCACTTCCCAGGGGAATTCCCCGGTCTCGTCGCAGTGGGCGGCAATCGGGCGGATTTTCTTCTCCGCGATCTCGCGCGCGCAGTCCCGAATGAAGGTTTGTTCTTCGGTGAAACCGTAATCGAGCATGGTTCTCTCCTGAAGGACGGCAGTGCCGTCAGCAGTGGGTGTGTGAGCGAATCGCACTAGTATAACGAAAGGAGAGGCTGGCGTCAAAATCGCAACCGGCACGCCGCCGACAAGGACTCTCGCCCTTTCCCGGCGAATATTCTGACACGCTTATCGGAAATGAGGTTTGTTCATGCGGTATCGGCCATTGGGGAAAACGGGGTTGCAAGTGTCGGCGCTGGCGATGGGATGCATGCGCCTGCCGGAGCACGATCCGGAACTGGCGGCGCGGGTGGTGGACGCGGCCATCGCCGCCGGGGTGAACTACTTTGAGACCACGCGCGGGTATATCAACGGCAAGTGCCAGCACCTGACGGCCGGGGGGCTGAAGGGGCGCAGCCGGGGATTAATCGTCAGCGGCAAGGCGGGCATCAGCGCTGAGACAACCGCCGACAGCTACCGCGAAGAGATTGATCTGCAGATGCAAATCCTCGGCGTGGACTACCTGGAGTTTTTCCAGGTGGGCTGGTTCAGCCTGGACCGGCTGGAGATGATCACAAAGAAGGGCGGCGCGCTGGAGGCGCTGGACAAAGCGCGCGCCGAGGGACTGATCCGTCATATCGGCTTCACCGGGCATGACAAGCCGGAGAATTATCGCAAACTGATCGAGACCGGGCTTTTCGACAGCTTTACCATCCCCTACAACATGCTCAACCGCGCCTATGCGCCGGTCATCGCCCGCGCCGGCGAGTTGGGCGTGGGGGTGATTGCCATGTGCCCGGTGGCGGGCGGCATGCTCTCCGCGCCGGCGCCGCAATTGCAGGCGCTCATCCCCGGCGGGGCGCAGACCACCGCCGCCGCCGCGCTGCAGTTCGTACTGGCGAATCCCCACGTGAGCTGCGCCTGCAGCGGCATGAACACGCTGGAGATGCTGGCGGAGAACGTGGAGACGGTGAACGCCTTTCAGGGCGCCGACCACGCGCAGATGGACGCCATCCTCGACGAGTTCGCCGCGCTCGGCCAGCAGTTCTGCACCGCCTGCGGCTACTGCATGGATTGTCCCAGCGGTGTGGATATCCCCGGCAATTTCCGCCTGTATAACTACGCGAAGGTCTACGGCCTGCTGGACTGGGCCGCCGGCCAATACGCGGCCATGGACCCGACCAAGCGCGCCGCCGCCTGCACGCAGTGCGGCGCCTGCGAGCCAAAGTGCCCGAACACGCTGCCGGTGATTGACCAGCTCGCCGAGGTGGCGGCGGCGCTGGGGCGGGAATAAAGGGGCGCCATGTGGAATAACGGAATAAGCGGTCTTCCGCACGCTTGACGGCAGAGGAGCCTATCATGCACGGGATAAGCGGGGAATCGGCGCGGGCAATTCTCGACCACCTGTACGACGCGGTCTACGCGGTGGCGCCGGACCTGACCATCAGCTACTGGAACAGCAGCGCGGAGGCGCTGACCGGATATGCCTCATCAGAGATGGTCGGGCAGCTCTGCACCAGCCTGGTGTTGATGCACGTAGACGAGCACGGCCGCCCGCTCTTCGCCGAGAGCAGCCCGCTGGAGCAGACGCTGCGCGATGGGGAGACCCGCGACGCTCACGCCTTTCTGCACCATAAGGACGGCCACCGCATTCCCGTCTACGCGCGGGTGACGCCGATGCGCGACGACGCGGGCGCCATTTGCGGCGCGGTGGAGATCCTCAGCGACGACAGTGCCTGGCATGCCTCGCAGCGCCTGCTGCGGCGGCGACGCCCGCCGCCTGCTGGAAAGCCGCATGGGCGAGTGGACGCGCTACGGCGTGCTCTTCAGCGTGCTCACCGTGGATATTGACAACCTCAAGGGTATCAACACCCTCTATGGACGCGAAACCGGCGATCGCGTGCTGCACATGGTGGCGCAGACGCTGCAACACGCGGTGCGCACCAGCGACGCCGTCTGCCGCTGGAGCGAGGACGAGTTCCTCGTCATCCTGGTGAACCAGAGCACCGCCGGGCTGAACGCCGTCGCCGACAAGCTGCAGCGCATGGTGGAGAGCGCCTTCCTTGAAGTAAACGGCAGTATCTTCTCCC
>JAKIYB010000169.1:0-346 GCA_022708765.1 Armatimonadota bacterium
GCCTCCCATCCCATCGCCTGAACGAGGGGGGTGCAATGTGTGTGGCGCAATCAGACTGTCGTTATCTGGCAGTATACCAGAGGTCGCGAGTCGGCGCAAGTCAGCGCGGCGCGCGGAATACCCGCCGTGTCAGTTCCCTGTCGGCGAATAAAACACCGTCGCGCTTTCCCTCAGGTAGGCGGCGTCGAAACGCCGGGAAAAACCGGTCAGCGTGAGCAAATCGCGATTGGCGTCTATCATTGCGGCGAAAAAGCCGGCGAAATCGGCGTAGCGCTCAATCTCCTCCCGGACGTACCAGATCACCGCGCCGGCGGGCGTCTGCAGAAACAGGTCAATATCGCCAGCC
>JAKIYB010000169.1:356-3597 GCA_022708765.1 Armatimonadota bacterium
GCAGCAGCACGGGGGACAGTCCCAGCGCGGCCTGCCGTTGCCGCGCGCGCGCCATGCGCGGGGAACCGAGAAAATCGCGCGTGCCGAAGAGGTGGACGTGCGCGTACAGGCGCTCCCAGCCGTCGCCCACTTCCAGAAACGCGCGATGCTCCGCGTCCAGCCGCCGCCCCAGCACCGCCTCCGCCGCCAGCAGAGCTCGCGAGGTCGCCGGGCGCTCCGGCAGCGTCAGGGGATATCGCCGCCCCGCCGCGCGCGCCAATTCCCGCTTCACCCGACCTAGCCGCAATACCGCGTCAAACCAGCAAAACAACATGTCGCCGACTTCCCCTCGCGCTTATACCCCGATACGCGAGCGGGCATGCCGGCGACATAGCACGATCCTGCACGGTCTATGCTCAGTAAAGCGGTGACAGACTGCGCATTACCCTACGCCCAAGAACATCGCTTCTGCCACCTACTCCGTTGTTGCCTGTCCGGCCGTTCTCGTCAACCCTCAGTAATGCGTTGTCTGTCACAGCTTTACCCTTTGAAGAAGCATCGCTGAAATGGGGACTGCAACTAATTTCCTGTCTATCAACGCCTGACCAAATCATCCGCCCGAGGAAATTCGTTGCTGTCCCCATTTCGCGCCGACAGCACTCGCTCCTACGCCGGCGTAATCACCCCGTCCAGGTCCCACAGGTCTTCCCAACTCTGTCCGTCTTTCCAGAGGAACACCTGCCCTTTGATGAGGCGGCAATTGCGGTCTATGCCGGCGATGGCGGCCATTTCGGCGTCGGTGAGCGGATCCTCGGTCATCGCCCGCAGGTTCGCCAGGAAGTTGCGGCGGGTGACGGACATGGGAATGGGCGCCGCGCCGCGCTGCGCCGCCCACTTGATGCAGATCACCGCCGGGTGAACGCCGTGCGCGCGGGCGATCTCCACGATCACCGGATCCTCGATATCCACCGTGTCCTCCGGCGTGCGGTCGCGCTCCGGACGGGCCGGCGACCCGACCGGGCTGTAGCCGATGGGCACGATGCCGGCGGAGACGAGGTAATCAAAGAGCGCCGGCTGCTGAAAATGCGGGTGCAGCTCCAGCTCGTTGCACGCCGGCGGAATCTCCGCGTCGCGCAGGATGAGTTCCAGCTTCGGAATCGTCACGTTCGAGGTGCCGATGTGCCGCACCAGCCCCATCTCCACCAGCCGCTCCATCCGGCGCCAGGTGCGCATGAACTGTTCGTGGATGTAGGGTTGCGCGTCGGCGCTGCGCGAGGTGACGTCGCATTTTGGCGGGTGGAAATTCGGGAAGGGCCAGTGCACCAGGTACAGATCCAGGTAATCCACGCTCAGGTCGTCCAGCGACTGCCGGCAGGCTTCGATAACCCGGCCGTGGCTGTCGTTCCACACCTTGGAAGTAACCCACAGCTCCTCGCGGGTGATGAGGCCGCTCTCCAGCATCGCGCGAAAGGACTCCCCGATGCGCCGCTCATTGCCGTAGACCGCCGCGCAATCGAAATGCCGGTAACCCACCGCCGCCGACTCCAGCACCGCAGCCGCCACCGCCTCGTGCGAGACATGATCGGAACCGAATGTCCCCAACCCGATACACGGCATGCGCGCTCCACTGGCCAGCGTCCGCGCGGGCACGGTACTCGGATCAATCCCATCAGGGGCAAAGGCAAACGCCGGCCGGGTAGTCATGGAATCAAGCTCCTTCACAACACGTTACCGAAGTGAATTCGCCATGCGCGCCGTCGTCCCTGCCACCACCAACCAGAGCATTCGGCTGTTGGTATAGCACTGTGTGGAAGCCGGCCACAGCCGCGCCCAGCTCTTTTCGTTGCTCAGTAAAGCGGTGACAGACTGCGCATTACCCTTTATGAGCAAGAACCAGAAGCACCGCTCACCCCGGCATTTTCTGTCCGGACGTTCCCGTCTTTCCTCAGTAATGCGTTGTCTGTCACCGATTTACCCTACCGCCGAAATGGGGACTGCAACTAATTTCCAGCCCATCCGCACCTGACTAAATCATCCACCCGAGGAAATTCATTGCTGTCCCCATTTCGCGCTTCCCCCCTCACGCGCTCACCAACGCCCGCGCCGCCTTCTCCTCCAGCCGGTCCAGCAGCGCCGCCAGCTTCAGCCGGGCGCTCATCACGTAGGTGTCGCCGCCGCCGTAGAGGATGTAGAGATCGTCCTGGTAGACGTAGGTGCCGCAGGTGAAGAGGACGTTCGCCACGCTGTCGGGGAAGGGGCCGTTCACCTCGGTATCGGTTTCCGGCACCATGATGCGGTCCAGGCGCGCTTCCAGCAGGCGGTCGGGGCGCGCCGGGTCAAAACGGTCGAAATTGAAGATGGCGGCGTCCAGGTCGTATTCGCGCCGGCCGTCACGGTGGAAATGGCCGGTGTGGAAAATGACCAGGTAGCGCTGGTCGCCCAGCGGAATGGGCACTGAGCCCGCGCCCACCCAACTGGTGCGCAGCGCGGGGTTGGCATGCGCGCGCAGCACCTCGCCGCAATCCTGCCAGACGCCGTCCGGCGCGTCGCTCGCCGCGATATGCATGGCCCACTCGCGCATCGGGCCGCGCATCGGCCGGTGCAGGAAGAAGTAACGGCCATCAATCGCCTCCGGAAAGTAGACGCCGTCCTTATTATTACAGCAGTTGATGTCGCCGCGCAGCGCGCCGAGCTTGTCCCAGTGCAGCAGGTCGGTCGAGCGCGCCGCGCAGAGGTTGGCTTTCCAGCCGTGGGCGTCCGGCACGTCCTGCACGCCGCAGTAGACGGCGTAATAGGTCTCGCCGATCTGCGTGATGCGCGGGTCTTCCACCCCCAGCCCGTCGTCGTCGGTGGCACGGGCGCCCGGGCTGATTAGCGGCGCGTCGCGGCGGGCCAGCAGGTGGCGGGTGTCCGGGGTAAAACACGCCAGCCCGGTGAAGGAGCGCGTGAAGCGGAACCCCGGGTCGTGCAGCGGGCGGGCGCGGTAGTGCGCGGCGACAATGCCGTCGCGCAGCTTCGGGTCGTCCAGGTCGTCCGTTCCCAGCAGGCGGGCGATGAGCGGGTCATGCGCCACCGAACGCGGCAGATACACCGTCGCCGTGTTGAACGTCACGCCGCTTTCCCACCAGTGCGCGGTGGGGGCGATGATCGGTTCGCCGTTGTGCAGGCGCTGCACGGGCAAACCCGGGTGGGCGGGCAAATTGCCGCAACACGTCATAGTGCGCATCATCGGTGTCCTTGAAGAAGACTGCGAATAGACTGC
>JAKIYB010000169.1:3607-8395 GCA_022708765.1 Armatimonadota bacterium
CCAGTGCGCGGTGGGGGCAATGATCGGTTCGCCGCCGTGGAGCCGTTCGACCGGCAAACCGGGACAGACCGGCAGATTGCCGGTGGGGCAGGGCAGGGTCAGCATGAAAATGGCCTCGACTTCCAGATGTGATGGTGAACATGCCGCGGGCCATGGGGATAGGCCCGTCACTCGCGGAGGGGGAATCCGCTTAATCGCATTCAGCGATGCTTGCAGTATTCCGTCCCACAAAAGGCCTTACACGCGGAATACCGGGAATTTTTCACATTTCTCTCGGTGAAGGGGACAGTTGACGCCTGGCCTTCCCGCACAGGCAGGAGTTATAGCACAGCCCGGGCGGGCGAGCGTCCCCGCGAGCCAACTCCGGGAGGAAGTCTAACCCGTCGCTATCGAACTGTAACGTAGCGAACGCCACGGAGGGGCGTTCGCTACGCACTCAACCTGGCACGACATCCCATCACCTCCTCCCGGAGTCGGCTCGCGAGGACACTCGCCCGCCCAGGGAGGATTTGCGGGGGGCGGGGCGAATGTTACGGGGCAAGGACGGTGCCCGATGAATACGCTGTACTACGGCGACAATCTGGATGTCATGCGCGAGATGCCCGGCGAATCGGTGGACCTGATTTACCTCGACCCGCCGTTCAATTCCGCCCGCGATTACAACGTGCTCTTCAAGCAGGCGCAGCGCGACGAGAACCAGGCGCAGATCGTCGCCTTCGAGGACACCTGGCAGTGGAGCCGCCGCCATTACGAGGAGTTTTTCGAAGACCCGCGCAACCAGCGCCTCTTTGAACTCATGCAGTCGCTCTACACCATCCTCGGCACTTCGGAGATGATGGCCTACCTGGTGATGATGGCCCCCCGCTTGCTGGAAATGCACCGCCTGCTGAAACCGACGGGGAGCTTGTATCTGCATTGTGACCCTGTTGCAAGTCATTATTTAAAGATCATGTTAGACGTTGTATTCGGTCCGCAGCGGTTTATCAACGAAATCACATGGCAGCGTACTGCAACACATAATGATGCAAAGCGTTGGGCATCAATTGCGGATATTTTATTATGCTATTCAAAAGGAAACATCTCCATATGGCATCCACAATTTCGAAAGCAGTCAGAAACTGATATTGAAAAAAGATATCGCTATACTGACGATAAAGGACGCCGCTACCGTTTGGGACCAATTGATAGCCCTAATCCAAGGCCAAATTTGATGTATGAGTGGAAAGGATATGCTCCGCCTGTGAAAGGTTGGCGATATTCAAAAGAACGTATGACCGAACTTGATGCTCAAGATGAAATTTGGTACCCGAATGACATGTCAAAGCGTCCAGCAAGAAAGCTCTACCTTGACTCATCAAAAGGAGCGCTTATTGGAAATGTGTGGACTGACATAACACCAATACAAGCATCATCCATCGAGCGCATGGGTTATCCCACCCAAAAGCCACTTGCCCTGTTGGAACGCATCATCAGCGCTTCTTCCAATCCCGGCGACGTAGTCTTTGACCCCTTCTGCGGGTGCGGCACGGCGGTGGTGGCAGCGGAGAAGCTGGGGCGGCGCTGGATCGGCATTGATATTACCTTCATCGCGGTGGACCTGATGATCGCGCGGCTGGCGCGCGATTTCGGGTTGGCGCGCGGGGTGGATTACGCGGTGACGGGCGACCCGAAGGACGCCTACTCGGCGCGCAAGCTCTTTGAAGAAAGCCCCAAGCAGTTCGAAATCTGGGCGGTGGGGCTGGTGAGCGGCGTGCCGCAGCCGGACAAGGTGGGCGACAAAGGGGTAGACGGCAAAGTCTATTTTCACGACCTGGAGGGCAAGCTGCAATACGCGGTGGTGCAGGTGAAGGGCGGGCACCTGACCCCCAGCCTGCTCCGCGACTTCGCCCACGTCATCGAGCGCGAAAAGGCGGTGATGGGCTTCTTCATCTCCCTGGAAAAGCCGACGAAGGGGATGTATGAGGCCGCCGGCGAGTGTGGCTTCGCCACCGCCCCAGCGGCCGCAAAATCCCCCGCCTGCAACTCCGCACCATCCACGAACTGCTGGACGAAGGCAAAGCCTTCGACTTCCCGCAAGGCTACTCCCTGCGCAGCGGCGGCAAGCGCGTGGCACGGACGGGGGAGCAGAGGAGTTTGGCGTTGGGAGACGCTTGAGATGTCAATTCATAAAAAAGTACGGCATAGCATGAAAAGAACAGTTATTGCCTATTCTGAATTATGGCATACATCGTATGTGTTATTGCAGAAAGGCATCGAAGACGAACAGGGTTCTCACCACCTGTTTACAGCCAGTATTATATTTACTGCATTCACACTAGAGGCATATTTCAACCATGTAGGTTCCAAAATATTTCCAGCGAAATGTTGGTCTTCTCTCGAACGTAGTCGTCCACAACAGAAGCTTGATGTAATATCTGAACATTTAAACATTCCTGTAGATTACGGAATACGTCCTTGGCAAGTAATGAGAACACTCTATCCGGTACGAAACGATATTGCACATGCGAAGACAACGGTAGTTTCAGGTAGTTCGGTCATGCCTTACGATGAATATGGGCGGTCACTGCCTGAATTATTATTAGACAAATGGCAACAATATTGTACACAGTCGCAAGCGTTAATAGTTCGTGATGACGTTGAAAAGATCGTTTTCGCAATATACGAAGCCATTCAATTGAAAGGTTGCATGTGCAATATTGAATTTCCATTTCGCCTTGGTGGGCAAGTTGGACGCGTATCAGTTATTGAATAATAGCCGAAACCCCCTTTTATTGTCGAGTATGCCCGCCGCGGCATGCCGGAGCGATGCACATAGGCATTCCAGCACCGACCTATACAGTTCGGAGGCGGTTTCCTCTTCGGTAACCTCGGAACGCCACGGCGGGCGTTCCCTACCAGAGAAAGAGCCGGTGCTATGCTCCCCTGGGCGGGCGAGCGTCCCCGCGAGCCGACTCCGGGTGGAAATCTAACCTGTCGTCATCGCACTGTGACGTAGCGAACGCCCCTCCGTGGCGTTCGAGGTGGCGGTTAAACACGCCGGTTTGCCAACTCGAAAACACGAACGCCACGGAGGGACGTTCGCTACCGGCGCAACCAAGCACGACATCCCATCACCTCCTCCCGGAGTCGGCTCGCGAGGACACTCACCCGCCCAATTCCTTTCATCCCATCGCCAACACGCACGCCCCCCAATCACGCCAATCCTTAAATCCCACAAATCACGGTTCATTCAAACACCTACTTGACAAACACCCGTTCCATATGCTATACTACCGCCTGTACCGTAACAACAACATAACGCCTACCCACCGAACACGACCGAACAGGGGGTCTTATGCCTACTTTTCGCAAAAAAACAATCTTTTATTTCACTCGCGTCTTTGCGCCTTTGCGGCTTGGCGTGAGACCAATTACCCCCCGTTTTGAAAAAATGCACAAAAACAGGGGGTAACGCCGGGGGGTAACGGGGGGTAATTGCCGGGGCTTGCCCTGACACAGCCCACGGTGTATCATCGGGCAGTTTTCCGCTGGAGAGGTATGCCACCGATGATGACCCGTATTGACGACCCCGTTGCGACCCAACTCGCCCTGACCGCCGTGCAGACGGTGACGCTGCCCGACGGCGGCGAGACGACGCTGGTCCCCGCCCGCTGGGTACCGGAACTGGCGAGCGTCCAGCCGGTGCGGCTGGAAGGCGAGTGGGAAGTAGCGTACTGGCCCTTCGCGCGGCCCGAAGCGGAGCTGGCCGGCGGCGCGGCGGAGACGCCGTGGGCGACGATCCAGCAGCCCGGCAAGGTCTTCTACTATGACCCGGAGCAGTCGCCGGATACCATCCCCGGCTGGAACCGGGTGACGATGGAGCACCTGGACGCCGACGACGGCGCCATCATCCGCCGCCGGGTGACGGTGCCCGACGCGTGGACCGGCAAGCGCATACTGCTCCGCTTCGAGGGCATCTACCCCGCCGGGCGCATCTACTGGGACGGCCAGCCGGTAGCGGAGCAGTGGAGCGGCCTCACTCCCATCGAGGTGGATGTCTCCGACCAGGCCGCGCCCGGCGCGCACACGGTAGCGGTGCGTTTCTACCGCCGCCATCCCTCGGTGCAGCTTGACATGCCCCGCCACGCGCTGGAGTTTGTCGGCCTCTGCCGCGCCGCCTTCCTGCACGCGGTGGAGCCGGTGCATATCAGCGACGCCTTCCTGCAGCCGACGCTGCTGGAGGATAATGCCACCGGCGTGCTGCGCGGCGAGGTGACGCTGACCAATGCCGGCGCGCCGCTGGCCGCCGATGACATCGTCACCGTGACCGCGCAGATCGCCGACGCCGACGGCGTCGCGGGCTTGATGACCTACCTCGTCACCCTGGAGGAGGCGGAGAAGACCATCAGCCTGGAGGTGCCCGCTGGCGCGGTGAAGCGCTGGAACGCCGAAGTGCCGAATCTCTATACGCTGACCCTCCGCGTGAACCTGAAAGGCCAGCCGGAGCAGGTCTTCAGTCAGATGATCGGCTTCCGCCGTTTTGAAGTGCGCGACGGCCGCGCCACGCTCAACGGCACGCCGGTGAAATTCCGCGGGGTGAACCACCTGACGTTCCATCCCGAGGGCGGCATGTATACGCCGGAGGACTGGCTGCGGCAAAACCTGCTCATGATGAAGCGCTGCAATGTCAACGCCATCCGCACCCACTTCTTCGGCCCGCGCGAGCTGGTGAACCTCTGCGACGAGCTGGGCCTCTACCTGCTGCAGGAGCTGCCCATTGACTGGGGGCACACCTACCTGCACGAGCCC
>JAKIYB010000016.1:0-14028 GCA_022708765.1 Armatimonadota bacterium
AATTTCTGGGATTTGAGGATTACCTTGATGCGGGGAGGGTCGCCAGCCGTCGTCTCGTCCCTGCCGGCGCTCACCCCTCCCTGGTTCGGCAGGCTTACCACCCGCGGAAGCCGCCATCCTGGCCGGGGGAGGGGAAAGACATGGGGGGCAGCCATACACACCGGGCGCGGCTCTTGTCGGCCCCGATTGCATGCGGGATTGTCAACTTCCAGACTCGCTGCCAGATGCGGAAGGTGGATCGCTCAACATGGCGGAGCGTCCCGATTGTATCGGGATGGCCGGCCCCGATTGCATGCGGGGTCTTCGACTTCCATACGGAGCTATGCCTATAGCCTGAGTAGTCAAGTACGAGCGCGAGGTGACCGCTGCAACCTGCATCCTGTCCGTCTTGACGCTTCTCGTCAAACCCTTTACGCTTGGGGCATGCTGGCGAAACGTGTCATCCCCTGCCTGGACGTGAAAGATGGGCGGGTGGTCAAGGGTACAAATTTCCTCGATCTGCGCGATGCGGGCGATCCGGTGGAACTGGCGGCGTTTTACGACCGCGAGGGGGCGGATGAGCTCGTATTCCTCGATATCACCGCCTCGCACGAGCGGCGGAAGACGATTCTCGACATTGCCGCGCGCACCTCGGAGGAGGTGTTTATCCCCTACTGTGTGGGCGGGGGCATCAAGGCGGTGGAGGATTTCCGCGACCTGCTGAAGGCGGGGGCGGACAAGATCTCCATGAACACCGCCGCAGTGCTGCATCCCGAGGTCATCAGCGAGGCGGCCGAGCGATTCGGCAGCCAGTGCGTGGTGGTGGCTATTGACGGCAAGTGGAACGGCGACTGCTGGGAAGTGTATCTGCACGGCGGGCGCACGCCGACCGGTAAAAACGTCATCGAGTGGGCGGCGGAGGCGGAGGCGCGCGGGGCGGGAGAAATTCTTCTCACCAGCATGGACGCCGACGGCACGAAGGCCGGCTACGACATACCGCAGACGCGCGCGGTGGCGGACGCGGTGCGCATTCCGGTCATCGCCTCCGGCGGCGCCGGCTGCCCCGAGCACCTCTACCAGGCGCTCACCGAGGGCAAGGCCGACGCCGCGCTCATCGCCAGCATCACCCACTATGGAGAATATACCATCAAGCAGTTGAAGGCGTATCTGCGGGAGCGGGGGGTGGTGGTGCGGTAGGAGAAGAGGGGAAGAGGGGAAGAGGGGAAGAGGGGACAGATTGAAAATTGACAATTGGGAATTGTAAATTGTCAAATGTTGTATCCGCTGGTATGGGTAGGTCAAAAGAACGCGGGCATTGAAATACCCCCTGCGAGGCTATACGGCCAGGCGTCCCTCTGCAGGGACGCGGGTTGCAGAGGTTTCACACATAGACTACTTGCTGATTGAGGGATAACATGACCAAACGTGAACGTTTCCTGGCTTTCGCCAATTTTGAGCCGGTGGACAGGATTCCGCGGCATGCGGGGTATGTGGGGTCGCTGACGGAGAAGTTGACGGCGGCGCTGGGGAAGAGTCCGTATGACTTTTTCGACAGCGACTCCGGGTATGGGGCGGGGCTGACGCCGCCGGAGGGGTTTCAGGCGCCGGATTACCGGGCGTACCACGCGGAGTGGCTGGACGACCCGAACTTCTCCATTGACGGCAACGGCTGCGGGCATCTGAACCACGGGTTCTACCACTTCACCGAGTATATCAGCCCGCTGCGGCATGCTGAACGCGTCGAGGAACTGGAAGCGTACCCCATCGTCAGCAACGCCGGGTGGTCGGACGCGCGCATGCGCCAGGTAGCGGACGAGGCGCACGCGGCGGGCACCTACGCCGACGTTTTCGTCGGGCACATGTATGAGAACGCCTGGCAGGTGCGCGGGTACGAGGAGTTTCTGATGGACCTGCTCACCCAGCGCGAGTGGGCGGAACTGCTGCTAGACCGCTACTGCGACAACAACGTGCGCACGGCGGAGGCGGCGGCGCGCGCCGGCTATGATGTGATTCGCACCGGCGACGACGTGGCGAACCAGAACGCGCTGATGTTCCAACCCGACCTGTGGCGCGAGGTAATGAAGCCACGCTGGGCGAAGGTGATCGCCGCCGCCCGTGCCATCAAGCCGGATATCCACGTCTGGTATCACTCCGACGGCAACGTTTTCGACATTCTCGACGACCTTATCGAGATCGGCATTACCATCCTCAATCCGGTGCAGCCGGAGTGCATGGATCCGGTGGAAGTGCGCAGGCGCTGCGGCAAGCGACTGGCCTTCGACGGCTGCATGGGCACGCAGACGGTTTTCCCCTTCGGCAGCGCGGACGAGGTGCGTCGCATGGCGCGCTACTACACCGAGGCGCTGGACGGCCTGAACGGCGGCTTGATGCTCTCCCC
This sequence comes from Armatimonadota bacterium, assembly GCA_022708765.1. Lineage (GTDB taxonomy): Bacteria > Armatimonadota > Hebobacteria > CAIYQO01 > CAIYQO01 > JAKIYB01. The sequence continues at coordinate 2,378 of JAKIYB010000016.1, forward strand.
GACGCACGTGCTGGAACCGGAGGTGCCGGTGGAGAACGTGGTGGCGTTTTTTGAGGAGTGCGATCGGTTGAGGCGTTAGGGATTGGGGACGGGAAAACGCAATATGGGGACAGCAACGGATTTCCTCGAGTGGATGATTTGGGCAGGGGTAGATTTGCAGGATATTAGTTGCAGTTCCCATTTCGGCGGTCTGAACCTGAAAGTCTGCAACGTGAAACTCTGAAACACTACTTATGGGTTGGTTTGGTTTTGGAACGGCGTTAGGCATTGATCTGGGAACGGCGAACGTGCTGGTGTATCAGCACGGTCGCGGCATTGTGCTGCGTGAACCGGCGGTGGTGGCGGTGACGCGCAGCGAGGGGAAGCTGGTCGCCATTGGCGAGGAAGCACGGCAGATGCTGGGGCGCACGCCGGGCAACATCGTGGCGGTGAGCCCGCTGGACGCCGGGGTGATTACGAATTTCAGCGTGGCGGCACATCATGGACCGGCTGTGCGGCAAGGGGCGGCTCATCCACCCGGACGTCGCCATCTGCATTCCCTGCGGCGCCACCAGCGTCGAGCGGCGCGCCATGCTCGATGCCGCGCACGAGGCGGGGGCACGGCGGGTGTATCCGTTGCTCGCCCCGGTGGCGGCGGCCATCGGCGCCGGGCTGCCGGTGACCGCGCCGCAGGGCAACATGGTGGTGGACCTGGGCTGCGGCACCACGGACATCGGCGTGATTTCCCTCGGCGGCATGGTGGTGGGCGGCGCGGTGCGCACCGGCGGCGCCACGCTGGACGAGATGCTGACGCGCCACTTGCGTCGCGAGCACAACCTGCTCGTCGGCGAGCGCATGGCGGAAGAGGTGAAGATGCAGATCGGCTCCGCCGATCGCCTGGATACCGAGCTGACGATGGAGGTGCGCGGGCGCGACGTGATGACTGGCTTGCCGCGCACCGCGCGCGTCAGCTCGGAGGAAGTGCGGGACGTGCTCACCGAGCCGCTGGTCGCCATCTGCGACGGCATCCGCGGCGTACTGCAGGACACCCCGCCGGAACTGGCGGCGGATATCATGGAGCGTGGCATGGTGCTGGCCGGCGGCGGGGCGCTGCTGCGCCGCATCGGCCGCTTCATTACCCGCCGTACCAATGTGCCCACCCGCCAGGCGGAAGATCCGCCCACCTGCGCCGCCCTCGGTGCCGGCAAATACCTGGAGACGCTACGCCGCACGGATGGCGCGTGGGAACCGGCTGCGCCGTCGGTGACGGGACGGCGGGAGGCATGGAGAATGCAGAATAGTGAATTGATTGTGTGGGGTACAGTGGAAGGTAATGGATACACCAGATATCATTCCTGATTCTGTTGACGAACCGCGTGCCAGCGCGCCGGAACGGTCGCCGGTGTGGTCCGCAGCCGGGGCGTGCCTGCTGTATCTCGTCTTCTTCGCGGCGATTACCGCATTCAACCAGTATTCCGCGGCGCATCCGGTGAAGCTGCCGCTGGTCGGGTGGATGGGGATGGCGGTGCTCACCACGGTGGGGTATCTGCTCATCCTCATGCATGCGATTCGCCAACTGTGTTGGGTGCCGCTGTCCGGGAAGACGGAGGGGTGGCTGACGCTCGGGTTTTTCGCCCTCTTCCTCGTCGTCAATCCGATGACGTGGGAGATCGTCCGCCTGCTGGGGCAGGGAGCGTCGCTAGACCAGGTTCTCGTGACGATGACTAAGCCAGAAACGAGTTTGCTGGCGGAAGTGGTGGTACCGTTCCTGCTCATTCTCACCGGCGTCTTTGGCGGGCGGCTGCTCTCGCGGGTGGTGCGCGAGTGGGGCATGCTGCTGCCGGTAAGCCTTATTGCCGGGATGATTGATTTCTGGGGTGTCTACTGGGGCCCGGTACACGCCGCCACCACTCAGGCATCGGAAGCGGTGAGCGGCCTTGCCACCGCGTCCACGGCCGCCGCCGTCGTACCGGAGGAGGTGAAGGCGCAGGTGCCGCAGAGCCTGTCCTTCCTGGTGAACCTGCAGCCGCCGCAGAACATCGGTATCGGCGATTTCGTCTTCGTCGCATTTTTTCTCGCCTGCGCCGTGCGCTTCTGGACTTCCGAGCGGCGCTCCGCCTGGGGCATCTTCACCGGGCTGCTGCTTGCCTGTGTGCTCTTCGCGATTGAAGGGTCGAAATTCTTCGGCGCGGATATCCGCTTCGATTATCTGCCCGGCCTGCTTTTCATCTGCGGCGGCATGCTGCTGGCGAACTGGGGGCGCTGGCAACTCTCACGGCAGGAGTGGCTGATGACCGGCGTCCTTGTCGTCATCCTGGGGACGTTCATCGGGATCGCGGCTGCGCAGGCGGAGATGACTAAGCCGCGAGTGAGCCGCTACGTGCTGCGCGCGCCGATTCACGCGGACCGCGCTATCCTCGACCGCGCTTTCCGTGCCGTGTCCCGCGATAGTTTGGCGCCGGTCACGCTCTCGCCGAAGGAGTTGATCTGCGTCTACACACGCGCCGCCGAAGGCGCGACGTTGGAGCAGTTCAGTCTGCGGCTGGACGCTTATGACGACGCCCGGCCGAACATCTCCTGGTTCTACCTCGTGAAAGGGGAACGGAAAGAGGAGGAGTGGCTCATCGTGTTGGACGGCACGCGCTCGCGCCAGACAGAGCCGGATGATCAGGCGCGTATTCGCAAACCGGGCATTCCGCCGACATGGGTAGCGATTATTGAGAATGTGCCCGATTACGGCGCCGGGATGAAAGACGGCCAGCGTTTCGGCATCCTGTTTACGCCTGACCAAGTGAAGATCGGCGATGAGAAGCAGGTACTGAAGACGCTGGAGTATCCGGCACCGTGAGGAGTCATGTGGGGTAACTCGGTGACAGCCAGCCAATTGCGCTGACGATAGGAGGCTGTCACCGAATTACTGAGCAACGGGCATTACGCCGCGCGCCGGAGGTATGTATCTTCCAGTTCGTGGATGAGCGCGTGGAAGCGTTCATGTATGCCCTCGCCGACGCGCTCGTGTTCCACCTTCTCGAATTCTTCGGTCAGTTGCGCGTGGACGGCGGGCGGCAGGATGCGTTCGGCCATGACGAAAAGGATGTCGTTCTCCTTGTCAATGTGCGCGCGCAGCAGTTCCACATAACCATACGCATTGCGCGCGAAGTCCGTGGCGCCGCCCTTACCGGCACGCAGCGCCTCCAGCGCATCCATCATGCCGCGGATGTAGGCACGGCCCTGAGTGTGTTCCAGGAGCATCACCCCGACTGGCCCACCCTCGGCGGGCAGCCCTGCGCGGCCCAGCGCGGGGAAGAGCAGGTCTTCCTCTTTGCCGTGGTGGCAGGTATCCGCGAAGGTACGCAGGAAGTCGAGAATCTGCTCCAGGTGATCCAGATTTACCGCTCGTCCCGCATGCAAGTCATCCGCCAGGCGTTCCAGCACGGACAGCATGACCAGGATGCCCTCATGATCGGCGCGCAGTTGATCGGTTGCATACATGGTGTCAGCTCCTTTCCAGCTCTGTGCTGGCTCCATGATATGCCGGGTGTAATACTGAGGATATTACCTAAGTCATAATATTGCGGTGTTCGTGATATTGCCATCCTGAAAACGGCTCGACGGAGTCTCGCCCTCCAATATTAGGGCCTGTCAAAGCATGTGCGCTTACTCCACCGTCACGCTCTTCGCCAGGTTGCGCGGCTGATCAATGTCCAGGCCGAGGGTGTCGGCGCAGTAGTAGGAGAAGAGCTGCAGCGGGACGATGGCGAGTACCGGAGTGAAAAGTTCCGCGGTGCGCGGGATGGGGATGATGTCGTCGGCGTATTTTCGCAGGTCGGGATCATCGGTGGCGCCCACCGCGATGACATGCCCCTGGCGCGCCTTCACCTCTTTGATGTTGGAGAGCATCTTCTCATAGACGCCGCCCGGCACGGCGATGGCCACGGTGGGGCACTGCGGAGTGATGAGGGCGATGGGGCCGTGCTTCATCTCGCCGGCGGCATAACCCTCGGCGTGAATGTAGCTGATCTCCTTCAGCTTCAGCGCCCCTTCCAGCGCGGTGGGGAAATTCACCCCGCGGCCCAGGTAGAGGGTGTCATGCACGCCGCAGAAGGCTTCCGCCAGCTTCTTCACCAGCGGTTCGGTCTCCAGCACCGTTGCCATCTGCTCCGGCAGGCGCTGCAGCGCCTCAATGAAGCGAGCGCGGGCGTCGTCATCCAATGTGCCACGCACTTCCGCCAGGTAGAGCGCCACCTGATAGAGCGTCATGAGCTGCGTGGTATACGCCTTGGTGGAAGCAACGGCGATTTCCGGGCCGGCGTAGGTGTAGAGTATGCTGTCAGCATCGCGGTCCACGGAACTGCCCACCACATTCGTGACTGCCAGCACGTGCGCGCCGTGTTCCTTTGCATCGCGCATCGCCGCCAGCGTGTCCGCCGTTTCGCCGGACTGGCTGATGACCAGCGCCAGCGTGTGCTCGTCCACGATGGGGGTGCGGTAGCGCAGTTCGGAGGCGACGTCAATCTCCACCGGTACGCGCGCCAGGCTTTCGAAGGCATATTTTCCCACGAAGCCGGCGTGATAAGCGGTGCCACAGGCGATGACCAGCACTTTGGTGATTTTCCGCAACTCGTCGGGCGATAGTTTGAGCCCGGGCAGGTGGACATGGGCGCGGTCTTCGCCCATGCGGCCGCGCAGCGTTTCGGCGATGACCGCCGGCTGCTCGTGAATCTCCTTCAGCATGAAGTGCTTATAGCCGCCCTTTTCCGCGGCGGCGGCATCCCAGGCGATGGTGGCGGGCTCACGGCGGATTTCCGTGCCGTCGAGGCGCGTTACGCGCGCGCCTTCGCGGGTAACGACGGCGATCTCGCCGTTCTGCAGATACGTCACCTGGCGGGTATAGGCGAGCAGCGCCGGCACATCGGAGGCGACGAACTGCTCCCCCCGGCCGTGACCGAGGATGAGCGGGCTATGCAGGCGCGCGGCGACGAGGGTGTCCGGTATGTCGCGGCAGAGCACTACCACCGCGTAGGAGCCGACCACTTCCAGCAACGACTGGCGCACGGCGTCATAGAGATCGCCGATGAAGCGGCTCTCGATAAGATGGGCGAGGACTTCGGTATCCGTCTCAGAGGTGAAGACGTGGCCATCCACCTCCAGCCGTTCGCGCAGCGACAGGTAATTTTCGATGATGCCGTTGTGCACGACGACGATGCGACCCGTGCAGTCGGCATGTGGGTGGGCGTTCGTGTCGGAGGGTACGCCGTGGGTAGCCCAGCAGGTGTGGCCGATGCCCACGCGACCGAGCAGCGGATTGGCCTGCATCTCTCCCGCCAGCCGCTCCAGCTTTCCCTGGCGGCGCGCGACGGACACCATCCCCTCGGACAGCACCGCGATACCGGCGGAGTCGTACCCGCGATATTCCAGCTTGCGCAGCCCATCCAGCAAAATGGGCATAGCCTCGGCGTCTCCGATGTAACCTACGATGCCGCACATTGACGTATCTCCCGTCTTCCTTCGGATACTGGCGCACACAGCATACCCGATGTGTGAAATGCTGACGCGGGGGGCTTGTATCGTCGGGATACGCGGATGCTGAAAGATGTTTGCTGTAACACCATGGAGGTTATCCGCTTACCATGCAAGCGGCATGATGGCGGGCAGGACAGAATCGCGAAATTGGGGTGAGAGATGTGTAGAGGGAATTTTTTCACCACAGAGCGCGCAGAGTTCGCAGAGAAGGAAATGGTACTGGGGCGTGTATTGTGGGGCGCGAAATGGGGAGAGCAACGGATTGCTCCGGGTGGCTAATCCGGAAGGACGCAAACGAGCGGGAAATGAGTCGCGGTTCCCATTTTGGAGGCATCGTCAGGCGGCCAGGGCGGCTCCACTTCCCCCTTCACCAAAGCTACGAAGGACGGGATGGGGGACAGGCCGGTTTCCTGCGTGGCGCACCACCATCACGCGGACGCTGTTTCATGAATCTCCCAGGATGCGCGCCGCGGTGTCGTGCCAGATGCTGCGGCGGAGGCGGTCATCGAGGTTCAGCGTTTCTATGACTATCGTGTAATCGTTGATGACATCGGCGATGGCGGGAGAGGCGACGTCGCTGCCGAAGACGATCTTGGCCCAGGCGTCGGTGCGGTCGGGGGAGGCGTACGGACCGGCGGCCTTCCACCAGAGGAGTTCATTGAGGAAGGCGGGGCGGCGGTATTTGAGCAGCGAGCCGGAGAGATCGAAGAAAAGGTTCGGGTTCCAGCGGCAGGCCATGGCGGCTTCCTCGCACCAGGGGTTGCCGAAGTGCGCGCCGATGAGCGTCAACTCCGGCAGCCGGCGCGCGATGTGGTCCAGGTGGATCGCGCGCATGAGGTTGCTGTCACAGTCCTGATAACCCGGCGTATTCGCCACGATGCCCAGATGGAAGAGACAGGGCAGGCCCAGCGTCGCCGCGCACTCGTAAAGCGGGAAGTAGGCGGGGTCGTTGTACGCGCGCGTCGGCCCGATGAATTTCAGCCCGGTGAAGCCGGCATCCCGCGCCCGGTCCAGCGCCTCCGGCCCATCCACGTCCATATCTACGCCGTACCAGGCGCGGAAGAGGGAAGGGTATGCCCGCGCCGCCGCCAGCGTCAACGCGTTATCCCCCGGCATCCGGCTCTCCGGCTGGCCGAGCAAGACGGCGGTGACGATGCCGGCATCGTGGCAGGCCTGCACGCGGGCGTCCAATTCCTCGGGCGCGGGGGCGTGCTGATGCATGTCAATGATAGGGGACATGGGATTGCTCCTCTCTCTACTCGCGCGCTGTCGCGATCATACGCATCTCACTCCTCCATTGTCTCGGCGCGCGCCAGCCACGTTTCGCGGCCGATGGTGGTGTCGGGGCCGTGGCCGGGGTAGACGCGCGTCTCCGGCGGCAGCGCGCGCAAGCGTAGCAGGCTATGCACCATCCGCGCCGGGTCACCGCCGGGAAAATCGGTGCGGCCGTAGGTGCCGGCGAAGAGGATATCACCGCTGAAGAGCAGCGACTCCTCGGCGCAATACAGGCAGATGCCGCCGGGGGTGTGGCCGGGGGTGTGCAGCACGGTGAAGACATGTGTCCCCACCGTCACCTCGTCACCTTCCTCAAGCAGCCGCGCGGGCGTCACCGGCGTCAGCGGTAGCGGCAGGTTGAAAGGCGCGGTGGAGGGGTGTTCCAGCATGTCGGCATCCAGCGGATGCACGGCGACCGGCACGCCGAAGGCTTCACTCAGCGACGCCGCGCCCATGCTGTGGTCCCAGTGGCCGTGACTGCAGACGATTTCCCGCACCTCCACGCCGGCTTCATCCGCCAACGCCATCATCTCCTCCGTCACCTGCCAGGGAGCATCAACGATGATGGCCTCGCCGGTGTTCTCATCAGCGACGAGGTAACAGTTGGTCTCCAGCGGCGCCCCCGGCACCGCGTGAATGGTCAGCATGGGTATTCCTCACGTGTAATTGTGCATGTGTTACAGGGCCGCGGACGATGCGGGCATTAAAATACCCCCCGATAGGCCATTCGACCAGGCGTCCACCTGCGTGGACGCAAGGAAAATGGCAAAACAAACACGGCGGTCCCACTATCATTTTCAATTTGCCAGTTGCTTTCCCTGCCGTCCGGCAGGGAAGTAAGCCCTCGATGACAAATAATTGTCGGCAATGGAACGACTGCGCGAGTGGATGCGGCGAATACGGACGGTGGCGCCGGAGCGGTATGTGCTGTTGGGGCTGCTGCTGGCGGCGGCTGCGCTCTGGGCTATCATTTTGCTGCTGCCGCCGCCGGCGCTGGAGGTGACGGCGTTCGCGGTAGGGGAGGGGGACGCGCTGCTGATCCGCGCGCCGTCGGGGCGAACGGTGTTGATTGACGGCGGCAGCCGCACGCTGCCGGACGTTGGCGAGCGGGTGCTGGCGCCGAACCTGCTGCTGACGGGGGTGCGCAAACTCGACGCCATTCTCATCACTCACCCGGACAGCGACCACATCAACGCGCTGCCGGCGGTCATGAACGCGCTGCCAGTGGGCATGCTGCTCGATCCTGATCTGCCCTGTGAGACGGATACATACCGACGCCTGCTGGCGAAAGCTGAGAAGAAGCGCGTGCCGCGCTACCGCGTGCGCGCCGGCGACAGCCTGAATCTGGGAAACGGCATCAGCCTGCGCATCCTCGCGCCCGCCGCGCAGCTTGCCGGCAGCGGCGAAGACAACGAGCATTCAGTGGTATGTCTGCTGGAGATGAAGCACGCGCGCATGCTTTTCACCGGCGACCTGGAAGGCGCGGGGGAGACGGCGCTGCTGGACAACGGCGCGGATTTGCGCGCCGACGTGCTGAAAGTCGCGCACCATGGCAGCAAGCACGCCACCAGCGAGGACTTCCTCGCGGAGGTGGATCCCACCTGGGCGCTCATCAGCACCCGCGGCGAAGAGAGCCGCGACCTGGAGCCGGTGATGGCGCGGCTGCGCGAGCGCGGGGTGCAGGTGCTGCGCACTGACGCGCATGGGCAGATTCGCCTGCGCACGGACGGTGAGCGGTGGCAAGTGACGACATTTCTCCATGATGAGTAGGGAATACTGACTGGCATGGACTGGTTTCCAACGTTAGAACTGCGCGAGAAGATTGCCGAGGTGACGCGCCTGCTGCGAGATACCTATCACGCGGAAGGCCCGCGGCGCGGCCACGCCGCCAGCGTGCCGCCCACCGACGAGTTAGTGCTCACCGTGCTGTCCCAGAGCACCACCGACGTGAATAGTTGGCGCGGGTATCAGGCGCTGCGCGAGCGTTATGGCGGCGATTGGGAGAAGGTGGCAGACGCGCCCGTGGCGGAGATCGAAGAGGCAATCCGGCCCTGCGGGCTCTCGCGGCAGAAGGCGCCGCGCATCAAGGCCATCCTGCGGCGCCTGCGCGAGGAGCGCGGGAGTGTGTCGCTGGACTTTCTCGCCGTGATGCCGCCTGACGAGGCGCTGGAATACCTGATGTCTTTTCACGGGGTCGGGCGGAAAACCGCTTCCTGCGTGTTGCTCTTCTCTCTCGGTATGCCGGCCATGCCGGTGGATACCCACGTGCACCGCGTGGCGCGGCGGTTGGCGCTTATCCCCCCCCACCGTCAGCGCTGAGCAGGCCCACGATTTGCTGGAAGCACTGCTGCCGGAGGATGACTACTACGACTTTCACGTGAACATGATCACCCATGGCCGCCAGACATGTACCGCCCGCAATCCCGCCTGCGAGCGGTGCCCGGTGCTGCGCCTGTGCCCATACGGGTTAGCGCGAATGGGTGACGGGGTGAAGAGGTGAAGAGGTGAAGAGGTGAAGAGGTGAAGAGGTGAAGAGGTGAAGAAGGCCCGAAGGGCTGGAAGATGCTAGCCACGGGTGGAGCGGCGGCGGAACCCGTGGAGCAGGCGCCGTAATAGGGGAAGTCCTGAAAGGACGACAGCCCCTTCTGATGCGGCGCGGGCGAATCCTCCGGCAGGAATTGTCATTGATGAATGGGAATTAATATATATTATGCGTGTTGGCGTAGGACGATATGTGCGCGGTGGGATGACGCCGGTGAGCGCGAAGCATCCGTTTCAGTCGTTGAAACGGGTGCTGCCGTGGATAATGCCTTACTGGCCAGTGATGCTTTTCGGGCTGGCCTGCATGCTCATCACCACCTACCTGGGACAACAGCCGCCGCGCATTATTCAGCACATCATAGACGATGTGCTGGGCTCCGGCGGCGGATTTTACCAGGGCGTGCGCGCGGTGCTGCTGTTGGGCGCGGTATACCTTGGCAGCATGTTATTCAACATGCTGCGCACTTACTGGCTGCACGTGGCGGGGCAGAAAGTCATCCACAACCTGCGCGTGCGACTATACGGGCATTTTCAGCAACTTCCGCTTACCTATTACGACAACCGACAAACCGGCGACCTGATGTCGCGCATGACCGGCGACGTAGAGCAGATCGAGAACCTGATGGTGCACGGGTTGGACGTGCTGGTGATGGGCATCCTCGGCATGGGGCTGGCTTGGTACTACATTCACGTCTACGCGCCGCTCATTTCCTGGCTGGTGCTCATTCCGGTGCCGATCCTGCTGATCGCCATCTACTTTTTCAGCGGCAGAGTGCGGAAAATCTATCGCACCATCCGCGATCGCGTGGGCGATCTCAACGCCAAGCTGCAGGACAACATCTCCGGCATCCGCGTCATCAAGGCCTTTTCCCGCGAGACGGATGAACTGGACCGGGTGACGGCGGACAGCGAGCAGGTGCGCGAGATGAGCATCCGCGGCATCCGCATGTGGGCCACCTTCGGCCCGCTGATGGGATTGATCGGCAACATCAGCACACTCACCGCGCTCCTCGTCGGCATCTACCTGGTTTCCATCGGCGAGATCAAGGCTGGCGCGGTAATGGCGATCTTCCTGTATACGGGAAATTTCTACCAGCCCATCGGGCAGCTCTTCCAGTTCTTCGACAGCATCCAGCGGTCGCTGGCGGCGGGCGAGCGCATTCTGGAAGTGATGGATACCATCCCAGAAATTCAGGATCCGGAAGCGCCGAAGACGCTGGACGCGGTGGCAGGGCACGTGGAATTGCGCGACGTCTCCTTCAGCTACGCCAGCGGCGAGCGCGTGCTGCACGAAATCAGTCTCACGGCTGAACCCGGCCAGCGCATCGCGCTGGTGGGGCGCAGCGGCGCGGGGAAAACGAGCTTCATCAATCTCATCCCGCGCTTCTACGACCCCCTGGAGGGCGCGGTGTTCATCGAGGGCACTGACGTGCGTGATCTACGGCAGGCTGAACTGCGCCGATACATCGCGCTGGTGCTGCAGGAGACATTCCTCTTCAACGGCTCGGTGGCGGAGAATCTGCGCTACGGCAAGCTTGGTGCCGGCGACGAGGAGTTGGAAGCGGCGGCGCGCATCGCCAACGCCCACGAGTTCATCGAGAAACTGCCGGACGGCTACGCGACCGAGATCGGCGAACGCGGGGTCAAGCTCTCCGGCGGGCAGCGCCAGCGGCTGGCCATCGCCCGGGCGGTGCTGGCCGACCCGCGCATCCTTATCCTCGATGAAGCCACCTCGTCGGTAGATTCCGAGTCGGAAATTCTCATCCACCAGGCGTTGGAGCGGCTGATGGAGGGACGCACGACGTTCATCATCGCCCATCGCCTCAGCACCATCCGCAGCGCCGATGTCATCCTCGTGCTGGAGAACGGCCGCATCGTGGAGCGTGGGCCACATCGTGAACTCATCAAGGCTCGCGGCCTCTACGCCCACATGTACGAGCAACAATTCTGGCTCGATGACATCGCGGACGAGGAGGAAGAGGCGGAGGAACGTGATATCATAGTCGAACCAGATATTGACTTACCCGCGATGCAGTAAGGAGGCGGGAAATGCCGTGGCTGGGCTGGGTGCTGGCGGTGTTCGCGATATTCGGATTTCCTATCCTTTTATGCGCGCTCATCGGCCGCGCAAAGCAGCGCCGCTGGTACTGGTTTGCTCTGATGGGCTTACTATCGTATATCGGCTGCCTGATTGCGCTGGGACAGCGCACCATCGTTGAGAATGAAAACCTCCCGGATGACGTGCGGCATGCCGGTTCATCCGTGAAGCTCTTCTGGAATCACGCCTCCGGCAGCTTTTACAGTGTTGGACTCGTTGAGGCGGAGATTCGGCT
>JAKIYB010000016.1:14038-19257 GCA_022708765.1 Armatimonadota bacterium
ATCCCATATTTTTCCGAAACCGCCTTGTTTCAGCATTCACCGCTCACCCTCGCGCAAATGGGTCAACTCTTTCGGGCAAAAGCCTACCTGCTGGGTGCCAACGCCGTGGAAGATGTGGAATTTTTTCGGAGTCCGCCTCTCAGCACCTGGACGATGGCGCCCATGCATACGATACGCGCCAGCGGACATGCGATCGTGTTGTATGAAGAGGATTATGCCGCTGCTGAAGATAACGTGGAAGCATTCTGGCGTTCATACGACATTACCGACCCGATGGCGCGCATGGCAGATCGGTTTGTCGGTTATACGGTTCATGGGGTCATCGTTGCGCTTTTTTCCGGCCTGCTGGCTTCCGTGGCGTTAATAGTGCCTGAGCCTGGGCCTTCGCCATATCTAGCGCTGGCTATTGGCGGGTTAGTGCTCTCCGTTATCGTGCTGGCGCAGAGTTTTATCTTGATGAAGCGGCGTGAACCCGGGCCATTACTCATTATCGCGATAATGATGATTGTCATGGGGGCGTTTCATTTGTCGGAAAACATCATCGCCGCTATCGGTGGCGGGCTGGGCTCGGGCATCTGGCTGCTGAAGGACTATCCATCTATTGCGCGGCAGTATAACCAGTATCAACGGGCACGCGCCGAGTTAGAAGCGTTACGAGCTAAAGATGTCTCCAGGCATGGAGCACCCGCGGCGGTTGACAGCGGATAGCCAGTTCCGCATAATAACCGGCGTCATTCAGCGGCACGGCCGCAACACGAGTTACCAGCATAAAGGAGCCCTTCATGCGTTCACTTCACGTCGCGGTTGCGCAGATTCATTCCGTCTCCGGAGATCCATGGGCGAATCTCGCGCGGATGCAGCGGCAGATACAGTCGGCGGCGGCGGTGGGGGTGGAGGTCATCCTCTTCGCGGAGACCGCGGTGCATTCCTACGAGTTCTCCGACGAGAACCTGGCCTTCGCCGAGTCGGTAGGCGGGCCGCTGACGACGCGGATCTCGCAGTGGGCGCGGGAATACAACATCACCATTCTCGCCGGTTTCATCGAGCAGCAGGACGGCGCTTATTACAACAGCCATGTGGTGGCGCGGCCCGACGGCACACTCGGTTCGCAGCGCAAGCACAACATGACACCTATCGAGTTAAAGGGCGGCCTCTCCGCCGGCCCGCGCGAACGCACCGTCTTCGAGTTCAACGGCATTCGCACGGCGATTATCATCTGCGCGGACAGCGGCATGGACGGCCTCTACGATATGCTCGATGAACTGGACATCGAATTCCGCTTCTGTCCCACCGCCGGCGGCGACCACATCAACAACAAGCCCATCCCCTACATCCGCCACGAGGAGTTGTTTACCGAGGAAGGGCGCGCGCTGACCGCCGAGTATCGCGGCTACGTGTGCCTGCCCAACGCCTTCACCAGTGACGAGCGGCGCCCGCTGGCCTTCGCCGCCGCCAATGCCCTCGGCTTCGACGGCAAGAAGATGCACCACATGGGCCACTGCATCATCGCCGACACCTTCGGCACCCTCCGCGCGCAAATCCCCGGCACGCTGGTCATCGAGCATCAGCAGGACCAGATGGTGCACGCGGTGGTGCATTTCCCGGAAAGTGAATGAAGCAGAAAAGTCAGCAAACCGTTTCGAGCGGTATTGAGCCTGGCCGACCAATATGCGGCCAGGCTCTCATGTTATTGTTTCGGGGGAGCCGTGGTGCCGCGAACCATCAGTGTCGGGGGAAGAACCGTGTGCGCATCATCGGCAACCTCATTCTCCATTCGCCGCAAGAGCAGTCTGGCTGCTTCCTCGCCGATACTATACAGGGGGACGCGCACGGTCGTCAGGACATTGCGCCCTTCGGCATCGAGCAACGGATCGGTGTCATCAAAGCCGATGATGCTGATATCGCGTGGGACGCGGTAGCCGGCTTGCTCCAGCAAATAATCCGTAATGATGGCGCTTGCATCGTTCAATCCGATGATGGCAGTAATGTGCGGGTGCACAGACAGGAAGTCCGGCAGGGGGAACCGCAGCAGATTGCTGCCATGGATAATAGGAAAATTCTCCGGAGTAACCGGCTCTTTGAACGGCGGCGGGGTAATCCATTGCTCATTCCCGATCGCACACCCGTAGATCTCCGGACGCTGTCCAGGATATTCCGCGATAGCGCATTGGATCCCGGCTCGCCGCCGGGTTTCCGGGTCTTGCGGCGCCATAATATTCTGCAATACCATGATATGGCGATGTCCGAGTTCAATGAGGTGCCGCATGGCCAGGTAGCCACCCAACTCATCGTCGGCGATGACAGATAGCGCACCGGAGATTGGCCAGATCAGCGAGACGATCGGGCGGGTGCCGAAGGTGGGTAACTGGCGCAAGTGTGGCATCATTTCGTGATACCACTCGGGACGCTCGATGCAGATGATGCCGTCCAACTCGCCGCGACGGGCCGGCCGCGGCATCGAGTAGGGATAGCTATTGAGCGTAACGACCAGGTCAACCCCATTTGCACTCAGGGTATGCATCACCCCTCGGAACAACTCCGTGAAATACAGAGTATTGGTCAATTCAGCGCTGGTCGAAATTGCCACCATGTTATTACGCGGCTGCGCACCCGTGCGGATCAGCGCCATGCGGCGGGCAGCCTGGGATTGCGAGGGATCGTAACCCAACTCTTCGGCGGCGGCCTGCACACGGGCACGGGTTTCCTCACTGATCAGGGTGTCACCGCGCAGCGCACGCGAGACGGCCTGCTGCGTGATGCCGCAATGGCGGGCGATATCGCGTTGGGTGACGCGGCGCGTAGATGGTACACCGGTGACTTTCGCCATACAATCGTTTCCTCGTCCAGCCTGACAGCGCTCTCGCACTCACCGGGATTATATCAGGAATTTCGCGCGACGCAGTACATGGTATCAGCTTAAAAAACGAACGTTTTCAATTGACAGGGGGGGCATGTAATGCTAAGCTTTTAATTGTACGTACAACCATACTACAGCATTTTATGCTATAGCGCAAGTAGAATATAGCTGGTTACGTACAACTATCCCGGCCATCAGCGCCAAATTCGACAAAGGAGGTACTCATGTGTAAGCGCCATGCTCCCAAGGGGTTCACGTTGATTGAGCTCCTCGTCGTCATCGCGATTATCGCGATTCTGGCGGCCATTCTCTTTCCGGTCTTCGCGAAGGCGCGCGAGAAAGCGCGGCAAAACTCCTGTATCAACAATCAGCGGCAGATCGCCATTGCTATCAGTATGTATATCCAGGACAATGACGAAAAGCTCTTCCCCGATTCGGGTGATTCAGCATGGTCTATCTATCTGGCGCCATATAATGAACCGACCATATACGATTGCCCCACCTCAAATGCCATCGGCACCAACACTAAACCCGATTACGGCTTCAACTCATTCCTGTTCAAACTGGCATTAGGTGATATCGCGCAACCGGAACGGACACTGGCGGTCGCCGACCTGGCGACGGGCATGGCCAAAGGGAATTGCGCGCTGCAATCGTTCAACAACGACATCGAAACCCGCCATCTGGACGGCGCCGTTGTGTCGTGTGTGGACGGGCACGTCGCATATGAAAATTTCAAGGGTACCGTTGTCGCCGACACATTAAGCAGTCGTGGCTATATCATGCTGCCTGAAGCCGCCTGGCAACAACTCGGTGATACGAATCCGGCCACCTACACCCTGGCCACCAGTGCCAACGGATGGTATCGCCTGCCCAATCCATTTATCAGTATGCCAACCGGTTCGTATAAGGCCAGTGCCGGCGATGCCACGCCGAAAGGCATACGGGTTAGCTGGTCGCAGCGCATAACGGCGGGCAGCACCAACTACTATGTGGGCAATACATCACTTGTCTCTCTGTTTGATCCTGGCACGACCACCTATACTGCCGGCGCCAACAATAACAACAGTCCGAGCAGCGCCGCGCCGAACATGCTCGTTGTCGGCCATGGTCAAAACGGCCTGGGCGTCAGTCCGGGCAGTGCGGCGATTTGGCCGAAAGCATCGAGCATCGGCATCCTTCCGCCCACTTCAGTTGCCACGAATTCCAGTATGTTTGGCGACTGGAATACATACGCCGTCTCGATTTTGAATGGTAAAACCATCGTCTTTTCCATGACGTCAGCGTCGGGCACGACGCTGGTGAATCTGATGACGGAAAAAGACATCTCCGGGGTTATGACGAATAATCAGATGATGCTGTATATGTTTACGTATAACAGCGGGTATACCGCGAGCATCAAAGACTTTACCTGCTATACACTTTAAGCCCGACTGACCATTCCTGTTACGTGAAGGAGGATTATCATGAAAGCGATTACGCGAACCCCACGCGGGTTTACGCTCATTGAATTGCTCGTCGTCATCGCGATCATCGCGATTCTGGCGGCCATTCTCTTCCCTGTTTTTGCGCGGGCGCGCGAAAAGGCCCGGCAGACAACCTGCATGAACAACCAACGGCAGATCGTCACCGCCATCACCATGTATGCCCAGGACAATGGCGAGCGCTTGATGCCGGATACGAAAACCGCCGCCTGGTCAACCCTGTTGACGGCGTATAATGAGAAGACGATTTATGATTGTCCAACCATGACCGGCACGGGAAGCAACACGAAGCCGGAATACGGTATCAACCCGATTCTCTTCAGCCGGGCGATGGGCGATATAGTGCAGCCTGCCACGGCGCTGGCTATCGCTGACCTGAAAGTCAGCAGTGGATCAACGAATTATGCTTTGAACAATCTTGGAACAGACCTGTCGCCGCGACACAATGAGAGCCTTGTCCTCGCATGCCTGGATGGCCACGTGGTCAGCGAAGTCATGAAAGGCGTCACTGCGGCGCAGGTGCCGGAAATGCTGCTGACGCGGGGATATGACCCGGCACCCGTGACCGGTACGATGATCATGAAAGAAGCGGGGCCATTCATTTCCACGCACGGAAATTCCACGCGGACGGAGCTCATCCAGCTTCCAGAGGAGGCATACCGCACGTCAGGCAGCGATACCAAGCTGCCAAACCTGCGCATCAAGTGCGACTTCCTCAATGGTAAAACCACCTACGGGTGGGTTACCAATGGGACATTCGCCCTGAGCCTGTATGATCCCGGCACTACGACGGATGTCAACGTCGCGCGCAACTCAAGCATCTGCGCGGGATATTATGGCTATACCACGGTTGATACCGTCTTCGGAACCGTTCGCGG
>JAKIYB010000016.1:19267-19624 GCA_022708765.1 Armatimonadota bacterium
ACGAAGACCGCCAGCGGCAAGCTGCCCCTTACCGGCACCAATAATGCGGCCGGCAATGTCTTCGTCAACCCCTTGAGCGTGACCATCGTGGTGCGGAACGGCAATGAGTGCTACAGCTACGTGGAGTCCGGCGGCGCGCGCATGGGTGCCTTCTATTACAGTGGTGACTTCACGACCGCGCTAACAAATAAGTATGTTGCAGCCTACGCCCGCAACAACAATGCGTCCACGGTGACCGCGAAAAACATCACGGTTTCTACGCTGCAGTAGCCCCGCATCGCCGCGTCTCATGCGTCCCCGTAGCGCCGTGCAGTGCGGCGCTACGGGGATTTTGGCCTATCGTAGAGCAGTATCAGT
>JAKIYB010000170.1:0-295 GCA_022708765.1 Armatimonadota bacterium
AGAGCGATATGCTCTTCCAGCGGTATGTCACAGGCACACCGGAACCAATGTGCTCGTCATTCTCTCCAGATGATATACATACCTGGGTGCTCAGGTTACTGATCCAAGTAGGGCACATCGAACGCCTGGACGTTGTTCGATTACTCTCGAACACCTATGGTGGGTATATCGCCTGCCGTAGTGACGTTAGTTGGCAGACGCAGATGGAAGAACGCATTACGGCTGTGCTGGCAAAAATGCTTGAATTAACCCTCGTTGAGGAAGAGGATGGACAGATCGCTTTAAGCCTACTCGG
>JAKIYB010000170.1:406-8352 GCA_022708765.1 Armatimonadota bacterium
CTGAAGTCGGCGGTTATACACCGTTGTTTAAAAAAGGTACGAAGGAATCTGCATGGCAATCACATGTTATCCATGCGTATGGGAGGGAGATCGCCCTTCTACTGCAATACCGCGCCGAGGATACATTCGACTACAACGGACGGTGTAAACGTGCTGCGATTCTCTGGCAGTGGATCAATGGAATCCCCATCGATGAGATTGAACGGACATTCAGTGTGACCCCGTATGCCGGAAGTATTGGTGCCGGTGATATCCGTCGGTTTGCCGACTCCACCCGTCTCTACCTGCGAGCGGCTTATGAAATCGCGCATATCCTCATCGTTGCGAACGATTTTGATGAGATGGCGATTGACCATTTGCTCAAGCGTCTTGAAGTCGGCTTGCCGGAAGCTGCCCTTCCCTTACTTTCACTCCCGCTCCGATTAACGCGGGGTGAATACCTTGCGTTGCTGGCGGCTGGATGCACGACACCCGAGGCAGTGCGGGCGTTATCAATGAATGAACTGTCACAACTCTTATCGCCACAGCGGGCAGTGCAACTCATGCAGCAGTTTCATGCTGTTGGCCACTGATTTCGCATCAACGCGTTGACCGGGTCGTAGGGGTAAAACACTTATAGAGGGGTATACCCACCGCTTGTATGATATACTGAGCAGGCGCCGATAATGGTGAGAACGAGAGGGTGAACAATGGAAATAGCATCACCGCGCTATTGGCTTCATGAGCAAATCGAAGTCGAGAAAACTGGGTGGGACCCCGTGCGTGCGATGCAGAGCGCGATCAACTGGATTCAGGCCTCAGCGTATGAAGTTGAACAGGAACATGGTCACTCACCAGCAGACCAGCTTCACTCCTGCTTGCAGCATTTTGACAGCAGGATTACTACACGGAACGCCGCACCGCCGCTGGCACCGATATTTGCTTCGTTATTTCACTCGTTGACATTCAGCCTCTCGCTTGCGTCGCTCCTTGAACATGGGGCAACAGCCCCATGGACTTTTCCGAGTGCAGTTGTCATGTATTACTATGCAACCTACAATGCCGCGCGTTCCATATTGGCAGCGCAGGAAGATTTTCATGGCGAGACGCATACATCTGCCATCCATGCCTATAATGGTCTTGCTGCCAAGCTCCCCCATCCCTTCAACATGATTGCCACGCATGTGAAAGGGGAAGAGTATCAGGCGATACTCCCAAGCTATCCTGATGCCGTGAAAGTAGATCTGACACAGAAATTTTCAAATGATCGTGTCGTTGCCCAGGGAATGCTCCGCGCGTATCTCAGTGGCACCGCAGATTGGAATGTTGGAAAGATTAAAGAGCGACTCAAGCGCGAGGGTAAGGTGCAAGATTTCCGTACAAAAGCAAGTCAAGCGTTGCGCGATAGCAAACTCCCCCTCAAGTTCAATTATCTGAACTGTATATTCCGGTATCGTGGAAAAGCCAATTATCGCGACACGATCTTCCTGCCGTACGGTAAAAAGCATAGTTGGCTCAACCCCGGATATCTCCACGGTCTCTATGTCATGTCTTCGTTCGCCTTCATTTGTGGGGTAGCCTTTGCAGAGAAACGTATCGGAAAAAAGCGTGTCGTTGCATTCATAGAGGATATCGCTGGGAATCTGCGTGGAAGGGACTCGGCAATGGGGTTGGAATTGTTCTGGGAGGACTTGGTGTCCAACTATATCCGCAGTTCATAGCTCAAGCAATATCACGCATACCATATCGTCGGCTGGTATCATGCCGAAAGCTGCATAAGCGTTTATGCAATTATTAGCGTCAACCAGATCGTATGGTCGTATTGAGCCATAACGATCGCTGCGCTTCCCAATTCGGCTCTAGCGCAACAATTCTCACGCATTTCTCGCTGATCAAGTTCTCTTCGTAATCAGCCGAAAACAGAGCAATTTGCTCTTGAATATCCGGCGCCAGGTACCGCAGCGCCATGATCTGCGACACCCGGGCGCGGGTCAAATGGGCCAGTCGCGCGATGTCGGCGTAGTCGTTGGCGACGCCATCGGCAATGAGCCGATCAAAATGATGCGCGAGCGCGAGCAGGCGGGCGACCCGCGGGATGCGTTCGGCATGCTGCGGGGGCGGCCCCACCTTGAGCACTTTTCGTCCGGCGCGCTCCCGCGCGAAGTGGACGGTGAATTCTACCCGCAGGGGGGCAGCATGTTCTTGGGATACGGTGGTTGTGGTCATTGGTCTGCTCCGTGTTGCTGGTGGGCGTGCTGTAATTCGTCCTGTAAGGCGGCGATGCCGGTAGGCCGGAAGGTGATGCCGAGCGTGCCGGTGGCCCCGTTGTAGTCCACCTGCTCGATCAGCAAGCGAACGATGCGCGCTTGCTCGGTCGGGTAGAGAACGTCCCACACCGGATCGAACAGGCTCAGCACGTGCGTGAGGACGTCCTCGCTCACCGCCATCGCCTTCAGGTGGCGGAGTTCGGCACGCACTGCGTCCAGCCGTCGGGTGATGGCGTCGATCTGCCCTTCGATGGCCAGCAGCTGCTCGGTGAGCAGCGTGCTTCCGCCGCTCGCCGGCTCCTCGCTGATGAGCGTGGCCAGCCGCTGCCCAGCACGCTGCCGTTCCTGCAGCTGCTCCCGCAGGGTGGTTAGTTCGGTCTCCAATGCCGGCATCCGGATCGCCTGCTCCTGCTGGGCGCGGGCGACCACGTCGCGGAGCAGGTGGGGATCCTGCGCGAGGCTGCGCAAACGCTCGACGACGAAGCGCTCTAGTTCCGCCGCCGGCACGCCGCGGGTTGGGCACTGGTCAACCCCGTGCTGCTGGGCACGATGGCACGTGTAGTAGCGGTACTTTCGGCCATGGTTGTAGGAGGCGGAGGGGATCATCGCCCGCTGGCAGTGCCCGCACCGCAGGACGCCCTTCAGCAGCGCGCCGGAGGAGTTGCCCGCGTATTGTCCATGCGTGACCGCCTGTCCCTGCAGGATCGCCTGCACCTCCTCGAACAGCTCCGGGTCGACAATCGCCTCGTGTTCGCCGTCATAGACCGTCCCCTGGTACTTCACCTTCCCGAGATACGTCACATTGGTGAGCAGCCGGTGCAGGGAACTGCGGTTGAGCGGCGTGCCGGGGTGATAGGCGCCGTCGCGCGTCACCCAGGACTTCGTCGTCCATCCCTTTGTGCGTGCCGCCTTCACCACCGCCAGCAATCCCTGGTGCGCATGATACAGGATAAAGAGTTCCCGCACGATGGCCGCTTCCGCCGGATTGACCAGCAGCTTGGCGCCGTGCGGGTCGAGATCATAGCCGAGTACCGGCGTGCCGCCGACGAATTTTCCTTTTTTGCGCGCGGCGGACATCTTGTCTTTCGTGCGCTCAGCAATCATTGCTCGCGTAGAGTAGGCATGGAGCGCCTTACCGCGTTGCGGCGGCAGGTTTCTCCAAACCTCTCCCCGAACCGGACGTGCTCGTTTCCAAGCATCCGGCTCTCCATGGACAGGGGTTATCCCTGCGATGTCATCGAAGCAGTGTACCGGTAAGTGTATATCCTGAGATGGCACGGCAGACCTCACCATATTGTCTGACGCCATCGATCTCATCGTTCCAACCATTCGATATTCTGGTCCCTTTGCATTTATAGCGCTTCGTGCCCCCTGCGGTGAATAGTTGCAGGGTTTCCTTGCCGCTCCCCCACGTATAACGGCTGGCCTTTATCTGACGGGTGTATCGGCGTCTGCATTCCTTGCCGGTCACCCGACGGTGTTTCTTGTTCAGCCATAGCCGGATGCGTTCCCACAGCCAGTGGTCCATCTCATCAAAGTCCCTGCTGGCGCCTACTGCATATCTGTAGTAGTTTCGCCAGCCTGCAATTATCGGATTCAGTTCCGATATCAGGTCTTCAAGAGATTTCCCGGTCTGGGAGCGGTCTGTGAGTCCTTTCAGCCTATCACGCAGCAGCTGCAGCTTCTCTTGCGGGATTCGCAGCTTGCCGACCCTTGTGCCGGTCGTGAGTGCAGGTTCTTTGATGACCCGATAGCCGAGGAAATTGAATCCCTCATCGGCTCGGGTGATCAGAGTCTTCTCTTCGGAGAGTTCCATGCCAAGTGTTTCTCGGACAAACTCCGCAAGAGCTGCTTTCTCTCTTTCGGCGTCAGCCTGTGTGCCGCTGACAAGGATCACAAAGTCATCCGCATACCTGATCATGTAGAAACATGGCCTTCCGTGTTTCTTGTCCCAATTTCTTCGCCCAAAGGCTCGGAATGTGGGCTCATTGGGGCCGGGTGTCCATCGCTTATATCTTGCATCAAGGGCAGTAAGATACACGTTTGCCAGGAGTGGACTGATTATTCCGCCCTGTGGTGTACCGGCGATTGAGTGTCGCAAGTTGCCTTCGGCCATAATACCGGCTTTCAGAAAAGCAAGTATCAGCCTTAACACTTTGCTGTCCCCAATGCGTTTCCTTACTGCATCCATCAGCAGGTGATGGTCGATGTTGTCGAAACATCCTTTGATGTCTCCTTCAATGATGTATTGAACAGCCGATTCACCGGCCAATGTCGGATGAAGCTGCTTTTGTATCATTGCAAGAGCATCAAGAGTGCTTCTGCCCCGCCGGAACCCGTATGATGTCGGATAGAAATCCGCTTCAAAGATAGGTTCCAGAACGTTCTTCAGCGCCATTTGCACGAGACGATCTTTGAGCGTCGGAATGCCGAGCGGTCGGTATTTCCCCGGTTTGCCAGGCTTGGGTATGAGCCTTTGCTTGACTGGCTGGGGTCTATACGTTCCATTGCGGAGTTCTTCTCGAATCTCCTCAAGGAACCCCTCAACACCACGTTGTTGCTCTTCGATCTTGCGCCGATGCATGCCGTCGATGCCCGGGGTTCTGCTGCCTTGGTTACGGCACAGTTGGCTCCAGGCATGCGCGAGCATGCGCCGGTCGCACACCAGATTGAAAAGGTCGAAAAACACCTTTTCCGGTTCATTGCGACTCCATCGGTACAGTTTACTCTGCATGTTGAGTATGGCCTCGGTATTCACTTTGGCTGATGTTGTATTCATCATTTCTCCTGCTTGTATACTGTATCCACTGTCTCCCTTCGCCATGTAGACGGCTTTCCCGTCCTCGGACTACTCCGGAGACTCCGCCCCCTGATCTCGCGATCACCAGTCGCCTCGGTCATCCCTAAGGAAGCGAGGTCAGGGTTCCCTGGTTCCGATTCTTTCCCTTTGTCTGTTTTAGGACCCGACTATACCCCGTGTGGAATCCGACGCAAAGACAACACAGATACACCTTTGCGCTGACGGTGTTACCGCCCCTGGTTCCCACATTCGAAAAGGGAACCTGCTCTCCACCGGTCTTTCGACCGACCTGCCCACTTCCGATTTAGCGGCAGGTTTTCGCGTCTACCGAGGCTTCAAGCATCGGTTCGTATTACCTATCCATGACAGACTCGCTAGCCGGACGGATCGACGCTTCGGAAGTCGCGTCTCCCCCGGCATTGACCGGTTCTGCTCATGTATGGCTCTCCGCAGGCACGCGGATTACCTCACCGGTCTGCTTATCCCCCCGCACTGAGTTGCGTTGGGTGTAAGGTTTCGCACCTTACAGGGAACGAATCAGCTTGCGGCAGTAGGTGAAAACTGCCTGCCAGGCGCACTCAAACTCGGCAAAACTCATGAGGATGTTGACCATCAGCCGCCCCATGGAGGTGCTGGTGTTCACCGCCTGGGTGATGCTCACCAGCGCCGCGTGATGCCGGTCGAAGAACTCCACCAGCTTGACGAAATCCACCAGCGAGCGGGAGATACGGTCGAACTTATAGATCACGACGCAGTCGATGAGTCCGGCTTCGATGTCCGCCAGCAGCTGCTTCAAGGCCGGACGCTCCAGTGTACCGCCGGAATAGCCGCCGTCATCATAGCGGGTCGGGAGCACTATCCAGCCTTCGTGCCGCTGACTGAGGACGTAGGCTTCGGCCGCCTCGCGCTGGGCGTCCAGCGAGTTGAAGTCCCGGTCCAGGCCTTCATCGGTGCTCTTCCTGGTGTAAATGCCGCAGCGGACGGTGGGCGTGGTTGACGCGGAAGTGTGCGTCAGCAGGGGATTGCGGCGTCGGCTCATCGTGTCCCTCCCTGCGGGCTGAGATGGAAGAAGGCCCGCCCGTTGCAGTGGGTGCCGGTGATCGCGTGAGCCACCGCCGTCAGGGATTTACAGACGCAGTTATTCTACGTGCGCTGATTCGTTTGGTCAACACAACTCGGTTCAACGCATGAAGGGTAACGGTGTACCTTGGTGTTCCTATTCCTGTTCCTGCTGCAGGTGCTGCAAGCGCTGTTGTGCCATCGCGAGATAGGTGGGATTCAGTTCAACCCCGTAAAATCGCCGCCGATGCGCTAGTGCAACTACACCGGTGGTGCCACTTCCCGCGAAGGGGTCGAGGACAGTTGCCGGGATGGGTGCATGCTCCGGGCAGGCACAGGACGGTTGCCATCCGATGGTGGTGCGGGTACCGGTGATGGCCGAAGTGTATGTCTATCCGGGGGAACGGCCAGATATGGTGCGCCAGCGCGTCGAGGAGACGTTAGCCGCCTATTTCGCGTTTGACCGGCAAGCCTTCGGGCAGGCCATCTATCCCTCGGATCTGATTGCCGTGCTCGACGTCGTGCCGGGGGTCAGCCACGTGACGCTGCTGCAGCCGACCGGCGATCTCCGCCTGGGGCCGCAGGAGATCGCCACCCTGGGGGAGACCACGCTACTGATGCGGGAGGTGCGCTGATGCCGTCCTTTGCCGAACGGCTGACCTCTCTGCTCCCCGAATGCTACCGGCAAAACGATGCGACGGGTGATCTGGCCACCCTCCTGGCCGTCGTCGGGCCATCCCTTGATGCGCTGGCTGCCGCGATAGACGGCGTGCCTTCGCTGGCAGCAGCGAGAACGTGTCCCGCCGATTTCCTTCCGCTCCTGGCAGCACTGCTGGGGGTGACGTATGACCCCACCGGCGATCCGGCCCGCCAACGGCAGGCCATCGGCGAAGCCGTCGAGCGCTATCGACGCACCGGCATCCTGACGGCGCTGCAGCGCGACCTGCGGGAACTGGGCTGGTCGGGCACCGTCGAGGAAACGTCACGCGCCGTCACCCGCCTGAATCGCCGGGGGCGGCTCAACCGCGGCAAGCTGACCGGGGAGTACTACAGCCTGGGGGTGTTCGCCCTTGCCGATGCGCCCTGGTCGGATGCCTTCTTTTCCGCGGTGCAGCGCCACCAGCCGGCAGGGACGCGCGTGTGGATGCGGACTTGGACCCTGGTCAGTGTGCAGCAGGATGTGGCGCCGTCGCTCGATCTCTGCTTCACCTGGTTGCTGGGACAGACGGCCTCTCGTTTCCGGCTCAATAACAGCCGGCTGAATACCCAGGCGCCCCTCACCACGGCGATTGCGGTGGGCAGCAGCCTGACCGTGTAAAGGAGACCTTATGCCTGATAGTGTGTTGACGCACTCCGGCCGCATCCTGCTGGCTCGCCTGCTGCACGGCGACCGGCTGGCCGGCATCACCCATTGTGCGCTGGGGGATGGCGACGGCGCCTTCGTCGATCCCGCCAAGCCGCCGGCGCCGTCTATCACCCAGACAGCCTTGCGCCATGAGCGCTGCCGGAAGGCGGCGGAGCGGCTCTCCTACCTGTTGGAGGATGCCGCGGGCCCGGTGCTGGTCGATGGGCTGCGCTACCGGGAGAGCGCCAGCGAGACGCCCATCCTCGGCGCGTTCTTTCGCTTTGCCGGCATGGAGGCGACAGGTTTTGCGATTCGCGAGGTGGGATTTTTCGGCGGCATGGCGGCCTATGTGGCCGGGGTGAGCGGGGCGTATGCCGTGGATGGCGTCTACGATGCCGCGCTGAATCCGACCGGCCAGGTGCTCAACCCCGGCTATCTGTACGAAGTCCGGCACCTGCCGGACGTGCATAAGACCGTCGATACCGTGATGGAGATC
>JAKIYB010000171.1:0-8106 GCA_022708765.1 Armatimonadota bacterium
GCGCGGGAGCCGCCGGTACCTTCGCCATCCCCCCGGTCTTCGGAGGTCGTGCCGAGGCCTTTGGTGGCGTCGCGGGCAGCGCGGGGTTTGCTACTGGCTTTGCGGCAGTCTTCGGCTTGACCGACGCGGGTGCCGTGGCTTTCGCTCCACGCGGAGACGCGCTTGTCGTTGGCACGGGAGCGCCCAGGTCCAGGCGAGGCTCAGTACTCGTACGGCGTGTGCGGACGACTTTCGCATTGGGATTGATGGCCAGCGTCACTTTCGCTTCGCGCTGGTACTTTGCGCTGAATTCCGGATAATCCAACAGCGGTTTCACATAACGAGTAAAGTAATCGCACGGTTCGCCGCCGACAATCGTACAGGGAGACTGCCCCCGGCAGCCGTTCTGGCGATAGTTGGCGCATTCACCGCGCGCGAGTCGTGCATAGATATCCGAGATGGTGACTTTACTACGTGCCATAATCCGTCGAAATCCTGTGCCGTAATGAACTGCTTTCAGTATACCACGCGAACTATTGTTTGTAAAGGCCGGCATATAATCGCTGACCCGCAGGCATTATCTATAATTCGAGACCAGTCGGTGCATTCCTTTCGCCACTCCGGCATTGACACCCGCGAGGAAATTGTCTATAATCGCGAAGTAGACACGGGCGGATAGCTCAGTGGTAGAGCGCCTGGTTTACACCCAGGTGGTCGGGGGTTCGAGTCCCTCTTCGCCCACCACACCACGCAGTGGTCGCTTGGCGCAGCGGTAGCGCGCCTCGTTCACACCGAGGAGGTCACTGGTTCGAATCCAGTAGCGACCACCATTTTCTTTTGCGCCCCCGCCCCAACGCTGGTGCTTTCTTGCCAGACTGTCCGGCCGAACGCGCCTTACTCAGGCTGCGGCGCAACTACCAACCTCAGCGCGGGAAAGCTTTCTACCACAGTAGTGTTTTCGGCTTACCCCGGCGGCCACCCCATCTCGCGCCCGCCCAGCAGGTGGAAGTGGATGTGTCCGACAGTCTGTCCGGCATCCGGACCGGTATTCACCACCAGACGGAAGCCGCTGTCGGCGATACCTTCCTGTTTCGCAAGGAGCGCCGCCACCTCAAAGACCTTGCCCAGCATCTCGGCATCAATGTCACCCAGGTCGCGCACATCCGCGATGTGCTTCTTTGGCACGATGAGGATATGCACGGGCGCCACCGGCTTGATATCGCGGAAGGCCACCAGCAGGTGATCCTGGTAGAGCAGTTCCGCCGGGACGCGCAGGTCGGCAATGCCGCAGAAGATGCACCCTTCAACCATCTCATCCTCCTTCCACCGACGTCCAGCGCGGAAAAGCCCGCCGGACGTTCGCTGTGGTGGTTCGTTCGACATCCATTTCCGGAATCCCCTTCACCTGCGCCAACATTTGCAGCGTGCGTGGTAAATAAGCCGGTTCGTTCCGCTTACCGCGGAAAGGCACGGGAGTGATATATGGGGCATCCGTCTCAATCAGCAGGCATTCCAGCGGCACCGCGCGCGCCAGCGCCCGGATATTCTCAGATTTCGGAAAGGTGATCCAGCCGGCGATACCGATGAAGAGGTGGCGCGCGATTTCAGCGGCGGAAGCTGCATCCACGCTGCAGCAGTGCCACGAACCGCCCAGCGCCCACCCATCCTCGGCATCAAGGATGGCGCGCACGTCCTCTTCCGCCTCGCGTTCGTGAATGACGATGGGCAACGCCGTCTCGCGCGCCAGCGCCAACTGCCGACGAAACGCCTCGCGCTGCACGGGACGCGGCGAATGGTCATAATGATAGTCCAGCCCGATCTCGCCGACGGCGACCACTTCCGGCTCCCGCGCCAACGCGCGCAGCGCTACCAGTGCTTCATCGGTCAACTCTTTACTGTCATGCGGATGCACGCCGATGGCGGCTCGAAGCGGCGGGTGCGCGCGAGCCAGCGTCACCGCCCGCTGACTGGAGGGGAGATCGTAGCCGACCACAAGCGCACCCTCCACGCCAGCCTCGCGCATACGCGCAAGCAGGTCGGGGAGATCATCGAAAAATGCGGGGTCATTCAGGTGCGCATGCGCATCAATCATGCCGCGTCACCTTCGTCACGCAGAGCCAGCAAGCGCTCGATGACCGTCAAGAGGTCGCGCACATCCGGGGGTTTCGTGAGGTAGATGCTGGCGCCGGCGGCCAGCGCGTGCGCTTGCGTGGCATTATCCTGCATAGCGGAGAGGACAACGACGGGAATAGCGCTGGTGCGATCTTCCCGCTGCAGCGCTTCCAGCGCTTCCTGCCCGCCGAGGATCGGCATCGCCATATCCATGAGGATCAGGTCCGGCAGGTCGGTGTGCGCCACCAGCAGCGCTTCCGCACCATTCGTCACCTGACGCACGGCATGCCCGCGACTCTCCAGCAGCTTTCCGAGCGTCGCGCTGATGCGGGGATCATCTTCCACGATGAGCAGCTTTGCCATGGCCGGTCATGTTGCCCGATAGATAGGATAACACAGGAGTTCCCCCAGTGCGATGGGAACTCCTTTTTCTCACCGGGTATCTCGTCTATTTCATGCCGCAAAGGCGCACAAGCGCATACAGCGCCGCGCTGGCCAACCCACACGCGGGAATGGTAAACACCCAGGCGACAACGATATTCGTCGCCACGCCCCAACGTACCGCCGACAAGCGTTTTGATGCCCCCACCCCCATGATGGACGAGGTGATGACATGCGTCGTACTCACCGGCATACCGAATTTCGTCGCCAGCAGGATACTGCCGGCCGCCGCCGTCTCCGCCGCAAAACCATGCACCGGCATGAGTTTAATCATTTTGTGACCGAGGGTGCGGATGACCCGCCACCCGCCCACGCCCGTGCCGAGTGCGATAACCGTGGCGCAAGCGATGATGACCCAAAGCGGCACTTTGTATCCATCGCCATCCGCGACGACGGGTATCCCAGCCGCCACCAGCGCCAGGGTAATGGCCCCCATCGCTTTCTGCGCGTCATTCATGCCGTGAGTGAAGGCCATAGACGCAGAGGATACCATCTGCCAGAAGCGGAAATGTTTATTCAGTTTATATGGGGCTGCCGCGTGAAAGATGCGCATGATGAGCAGCATCAGCAGAAATCCGCTGATCAGCCCAATGATGGGCGCCAGGAAAATCCAAAGGACAATGCCCTGCAACTTGCCGACATTCAGGTTAATGCTTGAGATTAACGCAACGCCGACGAGACCGCCGATGAGAGAGTGGGAAACGCTGACCGGCAGGCCGAAGCGCGTCATCAGCCAGCTCCAGATCACCGCACCGATCAGGCCGCAAAGGATCATCGTCATCGTTGCTTCCTGCGGATTAGCAAAGATGCTGGCAATCGTTTTCGCGACGCCGGTATGTACCAATGCGCCGATGAAATTAAGGCTGGCCGCCATCAGCAATGCAATTAGCGGGGGCAGCACACGCGTGGAGACGACCGTCGCGATCGCATTGGCCGCGTCATTCATCCCATTGACGTAGTCAAACGCCAGCGCGACCACAACCACGCCGACGAGGAGCCACTTCTGCAAGTCACCCCCAGGTCGAATTGCGACAATCGCCACAACTACAATGACCACGGGAATCAGCGCGGCGAGAATCTGCATGCCGATCTGGCGCCAGTTGCTGGGGGGCGCGCCGAGTAACCGCCCAACATCCGTCGTTTCGTCTGGGACACTTTCAGCCGGCATTTCAATGCGCTCCTCGGTCATCAGATTCCCGGATTGCTCTTCGATCGGCTCAGGCATGCTTCACCACCACGCTCTCAATGACATCCGCCAGGTCTTCACATTGATCAATGGCCTGTTCGATTTGCTCAAATATCTCTTTCCACCGCAACAGTTCGAGGAGATCGCCGGCACGGAAGAGTTTACCGAGTGCTTCACGATAAATACGGTCACCGGCATTTTCCAGCCGATTGATTTCGATGCAGTGTTCCAGAATCGCTTTACGCTGACCGCCGAGATCGCGCAGCAGCGCCACCACTTTTTTTACTTCCAGCACTGTCTGCTGCAGCACTTTGACAAGTTCCGACGCGCCGGTGTGGGCGGTCGTTACGTCGTAGAGCACCACGCGCTCCGCGGCGGCCTGGGTGAAGTCAATAATGTCGTCCAGCCGGCTGGCGATGGCGCGGATATCTTCGGGGTCAAGCGGGGTGACAAAAGTGCGGTTCAATTTGTCCATAACGTCATGAATGACGGAATCGCCAGCATGTTCAATATCGGCGATCTGCTTCCGGCACTCTTCGGCACGGCAGATATCCGACAGCATGCACTGCAGGGCATCCGCTCCGGCAACGGCAATGTCCGTCGCCTGCTCAAACAGGTCGAAAAAACGCTCATCACGGGGTATCAGGCGCAATTTTGCCACGACAGGTCCTCCACAACAACGGAAACAGCGATCCACAACGATCCGAGGATTTTATGGGGTTAGGAGAAGGCACTCCCCTCCCCTGTTGATTAATTCAAGGTCCAGCGCGGATTGCCTTCTCGTTCAGAACAGGTAAACAACGAATAAAGGTTAAGCGAAGATTAAGGTTCATCCATCTCGGCATGTGCCAGCGCGTCCGCCGCCGCCTGCTGCGCGGCTTCTTTCTTACTTTTCCCTGTGCCGCGGCCAATTTCACTTCCACGAAATGAGACGACCACATCAAAGGTCTTATCGTGCGGCGGCCCGCTCTCGCTGACGACGTGATAGGTGGGCGCGGCCTGGTACCGTGCCTGATACAACTCCTGCAAGCGCGTCTTATAATCGCGAATGAACGTCTCTCCCCCCGGTGTTTCCAGCAGGAAGGCGAACTCGCGGAGCACGAAGGCGCGGCAGACTTCCAACCCCTGATCCAGATAGCAGGCGCCGATGATCGCTTCGACGGCATCGGCCAGCAGCGCCCGGCGCCCGCGGCCGCCGGAAGCGTCCTCGGCCTGCGATAGCCGCAGAAAGGTGCCGAGGTGCCAGCGTTGGGCTACCTGTAGCAACGCGGGTTCTTCCACCACCGATGCCCGGGCGCGCGTCAACTCCCCTTCCTTCCAGGCGGGGTAACGCCGGTAGAGTTCCTCGCCGATGATCAAACCGAGTACGGCATCACCGAGGAATTCCAGCCGCTCATTTGATTCGCCCCCCGCCACTTCCGAGGCGTACGACCGATGGGTCAGCGCCAGCAGCAGCAGCTCGCGCTGTTGGAAGTGGATGCCCAGCCGCGCCTGCAGCCGGTCGGTGCGAATCCGCCTGCCGTCCGTCGGCATCGGCTACTTTGCCTCCGGTTTCTTCAACAGCGCCAATCCCAGGTCGCGTAGTTGGATGGGGTCTACCGCCGTGGGCGCATCCATCATCAAGTCGGCGCCTGACGACGCTTTCGGGAAGGCGATCACGTCGCGAATCGTCTTTTCCCCGGCCATCAGCATCACCAGACGGTCGAGGCCGATGCCCATGCCACCGTGCGGCGGCGCGCCAAATTCAAATGCCTCGACCAGGAAGCCAAAGCGCTCGCGCACCTGCTCCAGCGGCATGTTGATGGTGCGCAGCACGCGCTCCTGGATATCGCGCCGGTGGATGCGGATGCTGCCGCTGCTCAATTCATTGCCATTGAGCACCAGGTCATAGAGTTCGCCGCGTACTTGCAGCGGGTCAGTATCCATCAGCGCGAGGTCTTCGGCTTTCGGCATGGTGAACGGGTGGTGCATCGGCTCGATCTGATCGGTGTCCGGGTTCCACTCGAACATGGGAAAATCCACCACCCAGAGGTAGTTCCACAGCCCTTCCGGGATGAGCCGCAGGCGATCAGCCAGGTGCAAGCGCAAGCGGCCCAGCGACTGCGCCACCACCGAGGGCACGTCGGCCACCAGCAGCAGCAGATCGTTCATCTCGGCGCCCATCGCCTGTTTGAAAGCTTCGATTTCTTCGGGCGAGAGGAACTTCGTCACCGGCGACTTCAACTCATCAGCCGTCACCTGGAAGTAAGCCAGTCCCTTGGCGCCAAACCCTTTGGCGAACTCGGTCAATTCGTCCAACTCGCGGCGCGAGAGACTGGCGGCGCCCTTCACATTCAGGCCTTTCACCTGCCCGCCGGACGCCAGCACGCCGGCGAAGGCTTTGAACTCGGTGTTGGCGAAGACTGCGGACAGATCCACGAGTTCCATGCCGAAGCGGGTATCGGGTTTGTCGCTGCCAAAGCGCGCCATCGCCTCGGTATAACTCATGCGCGGGAACGGGGCAGGCACCTCCACGCCGATGACCGCCATGATGCGCCGGATCAGGCCTTCCACCAGTTTCAGCACATCGTCGCGCTCCACGAAGGACATCTCCAGGTCAATCTGCGTGTGTTCGAACTGGCGGTCGCCCCGCAGGTCCTCATCACGCAGGCAGCGCGCGAGTTGATAGTACCGCTCGATGCCGGAGACCATCAGCGTCTGTTTGAGCAACTGCGGGCTTTGCGGCAGCGCGTAGAACTCGCCGGAGCGCAGGCGCGCCGGCACCAGGAAGTCGCGCGCGCCTTCCGGGGTGGACTTGATGAGCAGCGGCGTCTCGATTTCCAGAAAGCCCTGTTCGTCCAGATATTCGCGCGCCGCGTGCGCCACCTGGTGACGCAGCGTCAGGTTGCGCAGCATGCGGGCGTTGCGCAGGTCCAGATAGCGATAACGCAGGCGCAGGTTCTCATCCACCTCGGGCGCGTTCTCATCGTTGATGGGGAACGGGGGCGTCTTCGCGGTATTTAACACCTGCAGCCGCTCGACATGCACTTCTACCTCGCCGGTGGGCAGTTTCGCATTGACGGTGCCTTCTGGACGCGGCGCAACGACCCCCTGCACCGCCAGCACGAACTCCGAGCGAATATGCTGGGCTTCGACATGCGCGTCGGGGGCGTCTTCAGGGTTAAAGACACACTGCGCGATGCCTGAGCGGTCGCGCAGGTCAATGAAAATCAACCCGCCATGGTCGCGATTCGTCTGCGCCCAACCCATCAAGGTCACCCGACGGCCGATATCGCCGGCGCGCAGGTCGCCGCACCCATCCGTCCGTCGCAGTTTTTTCGTCATGTCTTCGTGTGTCATCGTTATCCCCATTGGTTGTTATTCAGTATAGCGCTGTGTCAGCAGCATCACGATCCCCGTGATCTTCACCGCCGTCTGTTCGCCGGCTCCCATGTCGCGCAGCGTTGCTTCTCCGCGCGCCAACTCGTCCTCGCCCAGGATGAGCGTAAACCGCGCCTCCTGGCGAGCGGCGTCTTTCATCTGTGCCTTCAGGCTACGCGTCTCGTAACTGACGGCGGCGGGAATCCCCGCGCGCCGCAGCGCCTGCGCCATTCGGACACCTTCCGCGTGCGCGGCTTCGCCCAGCGTGGCGATGAAGACCGGCCCCGGCGGCTCAGGTACCGGCGCCGCTTCGCCGGCGGCCATCAGCAGGCGCTCGATGCCAGCGGCGAAGCCGACAGCCGGCGTTGCCGGTCCGCCCAATTCGGCGACCAGGCCATCATAGCGCCCACCGGCCAGTACGGTATTCTGCGCACCCAGCCCGCCGGCAATGAACTCGAATGCCGTCCGGGTGTAGTAATCCAGCCCGCGCACGATGTGCGGGTTGATGATAAACGGAACGTCCAGCGCGCGCAGCCCGGTTTCCACCCCGCGCAGGTGGTCTTTACATTCATCACAGAGCACATCCAGGATGACCGGCACATCGCGCGTCAATTCCCGGCAGGTTTCCACCTTGCAGTCGAGGATGCGCAGCGGATTGGTATCGTAGCGCCGTTCGCAATCGGCGCACAGCCCGGTGCGCGCGCCTGCCAGCGCATTGCGCAGGGCATCGCGATAACGCGGGCGGCACGCCGGGCAGCCGACGCTGTTCAGTTCCAGCCGGGCATCGCCGATGCCCACCGCGGCGAGGAAGTCGCTGGCGAAGGCCAGCGTTTCGGCATCAATCTCCGGGCCGGGAGAGCCAAACGCCTCCACGCCGACCTGGTGCAACTGGCGATACCGCCCCTTCTGCGGGCGCTCATAGCGGAACATCGGCCCGAAATAACAAACCTTCCGCACGCCGCCCTGCCCGAGCAGGTTGTGCTGAATCACCGCGCGCACCACGCCGGCGGTGCCTTCCGGGCGGAGGG
>JAKIYB010000171.1:8116-8351 GCA_022708765.1 Armatimonadota bacterium
CGCCCCCGCGACTCTCGAAGGAATACATCTGCTTGGAGACAATATCCGTCTCCTCGCCCACTCCGCGCGCGTAAAGCTCGGTGCTCTCGAAGATCGGCGTGCGAATCTCCTGATAACCGTACAGCGCGCCGTGGCGGCGAAATTGATCTTCCAGCCACTGCCAACGCCGGCTTTCGGGCGGCAAAATATCCTGGGTGCCTCTGGGTGCTGTGATGGGCATGGTCGCTGCTTTCCC
>JAKIYB010000172.1 GCA_022708765.1 Armatimonadota bacterium
CGCGGCGAAGTTGGGAATAAAGCCGCGATAACTCGCCTCGCGGGTAATTTCGATGGCATTGGCGTAGGCCAACTCCTTGTTATCAATCGCTGCCAGCAGCGCCGCGAAATAGGTGTCCCAGTCAAAGAGCACATAGCCGCCCCAGCCGATGCTCCAACTGCGGCTCACCGGACTGATGACGCGATCTTTCAGCGGGTCGTAGATGGTATCCCACGCCAGGCAGGTCATTACCGGCGCGTAGGTATCCGCCAGTTCGCCAAAACTGGCGATATATGCCTCCCGCTCCGCCTTCCGCGCGGCGATGATCGCCTCGATCTCCGCCACCGCGCGCGGTGTGCCGGTGGAAACGCCCAATGGACCATCCAGCGTCATCGCCAGGTACGGCCCCTGCGCGGCGACGTTTGGCTCGAAGATGCCGGCGGCGGTACCGTAGACGCGCATCACGCCATCCGCACCCTCAAAGACCAGCACGTCGCCCTCGCGGCGAACCACGCCCTCGCGGTTCCAGAGGATGCCCGCCTCCACCACCAGCGTCGCCGACTTCAATTGCCCGGCCAATGGCGTCACCAGCAGCACCAGATCGTCGCCGTCGGTTGCGCTCTGGATGCGCAGCGTCAACTTCATCCACTCCAGCGTCAGCTCGGTGTAACTGTCATCGTACGCCCGCGGGCCGGGAGTGATGCACTCGTCGTTTTCGCCCATGCGCCCGATGAGCGCCTCCTTCAGATACCCGCCGCCCATATACTCCTTCACGCCCAGGTTCAGCGCGAACCCCTGCGGCAGCAGCACGTGCGACAGCACGCTGCGCACGTTCCAGGTATTCCACCCGCGCGCCAGCCGGGATTTCAGGTCGGCATATTCGGACATAGCCACCTCCGCAGCGTATCTTTTCGCGGTTTGCGGGTGGAATCCTTTCTCGGAACTTCTTACCGTTCTCGGCGTCTAATACGCTGTGAATGTTTCGCCCTCACCCCGACTCGACTGGCCGCGCCTCCTCCGTTGGGGGATCGCGCTGCTGCTGGTCATCTGGATGGTGGTGGTGGTCTCGCTGGCGCAGGTGCGGTTGACGCCGACCTTTGACGAGCAAAACCACGTGACGCGAGGCATTTCAGTGCTGCGCACGGGCGATTACCGGCTGATCTACCACCATCCGCCGGCGGCAAACCTGCTGCAGGGGCTGCTGGTAGCATGGGCGCCGGGCACGCGTTTCGTGATGGAATCGGCATGGGGCAATCCGCAGGATATCTGGCCGGCGGCGAAGGCCACTATCTGGGAGCGTTCCGGTGACGGCGTGCGGCTCATCCAGCGCGCGCGCATTGGCACGCTGGTCTTTCTGCTGCTGCTGGGACTGGTGGCCTTTCTCTGGGCGCGCGAGTTGTTCGGGCCGTGGGCGGGGGTGCTGGCGCTGGCGCTGGTGGGTTTGGATCCTAATCTGCTGGCGCACGGCGGACTGGCCACCACCGACTTGCCAGCGACGGCTACCTTCGCGCTGGCGCTCTACCTGCTGCGCCGTTACCTGCAGCAGCCGGTGCGCGGGAGACTGCTGGCGGCGGGAGCAGCCATCGGGCTGGCGCTGGCGACGAAATTCTCCGCTTTGCTGTTGGTACCATTGACCGGGTTCTTCCTGCTCATTGCGCTCTTCACCGAAGCTGGCTCCTGGTGGCCGCGTTTCTTGCGTGCCGCCGGACGCTTCGTGTTGCTTGGTCTCATCGCCGGGGCGGTGGTCTGGGCTTTCTACGGGTTTAAAGTCGAACCGCTGGGCAGTAAAATCGGGCAACCGCTGTCGGCAAACACCTCGGCACTCGACCGCGTATCGGTGCCGGCGCTGCAGTACCTGCGCGGCCTGAAAGCGGTGGCGACGGAGGCGGAAGGCCACCGCGCTTACCTGCTTGGCCAGGCGGACACCACCGGCAAAGGTTGGTGGTACTACTTCCCGGTGGCCATCGCGACGAAGACGCCGCTGCCGGAACTGCTCGCTATCCTCGGCATACTGGTAGTGCTGGCGCTGCCGCGTGCACGGAATGCATTGGGGGTCGCCAGGCGTGAGTTGCCCTTCCTGTTCATCCCCGCCGGGCTCTATCTGGCCGCCGCGTTGGGTCTCTTTGGCATCTCGCTAAACCTGGGCATCCGTCATATTTTACCGCTGTATCCACTGCTGCTCGTGATCGCCGCGGGTTGGGCCGTCCTCGCCGCGCGCCGGCGGGCACTGCTGGCGATGGTAATGGTAGGCTTAGGACTGCAGGTCGCGTCTGTCCTGCGCGCGTATCCTGACTTCCTTTCCTACTTCAACGAGGCTGCCGGCGGACCAGCGAACGGGTATCGCATCCTGGTGGATTCCAACTACGACTGGGGGCAAGATTTAGGCGCGCTGGCGACATGGCAGCGTCAACATGGAATACAAGAAATAGGATTGAGTTATTTCGGCACCACTCCGCCAGAGGCGGTAGGTATACGCTGTACGCCGCTTGCCGGCTTCGGCGTGATGGGCGAGGCGCCCGCGCCAGACCTGTCGCGCTACAACGGTTACCTGGCGGTGAGCGCAACGAATCTGCTGGGCGGCCCGGCCTACAGCGGCGTGGATTACCGCGCGCTGCCGGACTCCGCGCTGGTCGGACGAGTCGGGCGCACGATTTTTGTATATCACCTTCGACCGTTAGAAGGAACCGCTAACCAGGAACTGGAATAACTTTAAGATGGCACGCTATACGATACACGGGGATGTCACATCAGTCATCCGAGTGGGTATCGGTATTGTGTTTGATTAAAGTGAATTAAGTTGGGTAACTATTGCCGAACCCACCGAAGTGGAGTATAATTACCTCAATACTCCAATTCAAATCTACACACGGAGAGGACACATGATTCGACTATCTGCGAAAACCGACTATGCGCTGCGCGCGATGATTGACCTGGCAATGCATCCTGAGGACCGCACGACGCTGCCCGCGATTGCAGAACGCCAGGGCATTCCGCGCAAGTTCCTCCCTACCGTTCTGCAGTCGCTCATTCAGGCTGGTCTGGTGCATACCATCCGCGGCTACGGCGGGGGCGTGGAACTGGCGCGCGACGCCCACGAGATTACCGTACGGCAAATCATCGAGAGCGTCGAGGGACGCCAGCAGTTGTACGACTGTGACGTGCGCGGAAACGACTGCGCGATGCTGGAAGACTGCCGCCTGCGCGACCTGCTGCGCAAAGCGGAAACCGCCATGCTGGATGTGCTGGGCGACGCCACGCTGGCCGATTTGGTGCCGGAAACCTGCGTGCAAAACTCCGCGCTGTCCGAACTGGTGAAGAATTAAAGGAGCGATGATGCCCGCTGTCCCGCGTGAAGCTGATATTCTCGCGGCGCTCGATACGGTCATGGACCCCGAACTGCACCGCTCGTTGGTCGCCGCCGGTATGATCAAAGACCTGGCGATCGCCGAAGGAGCGGTGCGGTTTACGTTGGAACTCACTTCGCCGGCCTGTCCACTGCGTGAATCGCTGCGGGCCGCCGCCGAGGAGGCCGTCCGCGCCGTGCCGGGGGTGTCCGATGTGGCTGTAACGGTCACCGCCCGCGTGCCCAACTCCCAGGAGAGCGACCTGCTGCCCGGCGTGCGCAACATCATCGCCGTGGCCAGCGGTAAAGGCGGGGTGGGTAAATCCACCGTCGCCGCCAACCTGGCGGTTGCGCTGGCGCGCAGCGGCTCCGCTGTCGGGCTGCTTGACCTTGATATCTACGGTCCCAGCGTACCGTTGCTTTTCGGCGTGGATGAACAGCCGGAGATGGACCCTGAGCGCCAGAAAATCTTCCCCATCGAGCGCGAAGGTGTGGCGCTCATGTCGCTCGGTTTCCTCATGGACCCCGAACAGGCGGTGATCTGGCGCGGGCCGATGGTGGCGGGCGCGGTGCAACAACTGCTGCGTGACGTCGAGTGGGGCGACCTTGATTACCTCGTGGTGGACCTGCCGCCGGGTACCGGTGACACCCAGCTCAGCCTTGCGCAACTCGTGCCGCTCACCGGAGTGGTCATCGTCACCACCGCGCAGGATGCCGCGCTCACCATCGCCACCAAAGCGCTGCAAATGTTCCGCGCCATGAAGGTGCCGGTGCTGGGCATCGTGGAGAATATGAGTACCTTCGTCTGCCCCGGCTGCGGGACGGAGACGCCGATCTTCGGCCATGAAGGCGCCGGCGAGACCGCCGCATCGCGGCTGCGCGTCCCCTTCCTCGGCCGTATCCCGCTCACCGCTGAGATTGTCGTAGACGGCGATCTCGGCCTTCCAACCGTCGCCGCTCACCCCGACACCCCGCAAGGTGACGCCTTCACCGCCCTCGCCGGCAAAGTGGCGGGCGTGGTGAGCGCGTCGGCGGTGATGCAGGGGGCGTGCCGACGGTAACGCGCCCCACCGCAAATATTCTCACAAAGGGCGCCGGGATTTCCCGGCGCCCTTTGCCTGTGTTTTCTCTTCTCCGCTTCCCTCTATCGCACGTCGCCGGTGGAGAGCACAAGCGTACGGCCGCACTTGACACAGGACACGGGTTCATCGGTTGGCAGGCCGGTATCGCCGAGTTTCGCGCCGCAGACGCAGACGTAACCGACGTGGCGGGCGGGATTGCCGCGCACCAGCGCGAAAGCGGGGACATCACGAGTCACTACCGAGCCGGCGGCGATCATGGCATACTCGCCGATGGTGGTACCGCAGACAATGGTGGCGTTCGCCCCGATGGACGCTCCGTGGCAGACGCGCGTGGGCACAATAACCCAGTGACGGCCATCGGCGCGCGGATACAGGTCATTGGTGAAGATCATGTTCGGGCCGAGGAATACCTCGTCCTCAATAGTAACGCCGTTGTAGATGAGACAGCCGTTCTGCACGCGCACCAGGTTGCCGATGGTGACACCGGCGTCCACATAAGTGCAGTTGCCCAGCATGCACTTCTCACCGATGACGGAACCGTCCCGCACGTGGGCGAAGCGCCAGATTTTCGTACCCGCGCCGATGCGCGCGCCCTCTTCGACATCCGCCAGCGGATGCACGAATGCGCCTTCGGCGATGCCGGACGCTACCTCTTCCTGTTGTGATGACATAAGAAAACTCCTTTGCACCCCTTACGCCGACACGCCCTCTTCTGCCGGGGTGAAGCTGCGCACGGCAGCGATAATCGTCTGCAGATCATCAGCGCTGAGTGCCGGGTGTACCGGCAGCGACAGCACCTCGTCGGCTAACTGGCGCGCCACCGGGAAGGTGTCGCTGGTGTAGCCAAGGCTCTGATAGAGGGGCTGATCAGTGATGAGCCGCGGATAGTGCACGTCCGAGCCGACGCCGGCCGCTTGTAAATGCGCCTGCAGCCGCGCCCGATCGCGCACCTTCAACACATACTGATGATAGACGTGCTCACAGCCGGCGCGCTCCAGCGGCACGGCGAGCCAGGAGAGGTCTTTCAGGCCGGCGTTGAGCGTCTCCGCGTTTGCGCGCCGCTGACGATTCCACTCCGGCAGCCGCGCGAGTTGGCACAAACCCAGCGCGCCGGCGATGCTCGTCATGCGGTAATTGAAACCTAACTCGGTATGCAGGTAGCGTTGCGGAGCGCCGTGATTCAGATACAGGCGGCAGCGATCCAGTAGCGCGGTATTGCGTCCGGTGATCATGCCGCCTTCACCGGTCATCATGTTCTTCGTCGGGTAGAAGCTGAAAACGCCCAGGTCGCCCACCGCGCCCACCGGCACGCCCTCTTCGGTGGCGCCATGCGCCTGCGCGCAGTCCTCGATGACGGCGACGCCGCGGGCGCTAGCGATTTCCGCGATCTCACGGATTTCGCATGCCTGCCCGTAAAGATGTACCGGGATGACGGCCTTGATCTCCGGATCGGCGTCCAGCGCCGCGCGTACCGTCTTTGCGGTGAGCACAAAGGTGGCGGGATCCACATCCCCGAAGACCGGAACGGCATCATTGTAGAGCACGCAGTTCGCGGTGGCGATAAAGGAGAAAGGCGTGGTGAGCACCTTCGAGCCCCGTGGCAAACCCAATGCGGCGACGGCAATGCAGAGACCGGCGGTGCCGGATGAACAGGCAACGGCATCCGGAGACGCGCAGTATTCGGCAAACACTGCCTCAAAAGCCTTGACTTTCGGCCCCGCGGCAAGCATGCCGGAGGCGAGCACCTCGGCCACGGCGGCCTGCTCTTCCGGTCCAATGAACGGTTTGGCGATGGGTATCACGGTTGATCCTCTCCTCTTTTTCCCGGCAAGTGATGTCCGTGCCGGCGCGGGCGTATCAGGCGCTCGCGAGCAGGTGCTCGCGCACGCTCTGCTGAATGGCGGTGGCCATGCGCAACGCCGCCAATCCCACCTCGGCGGAGGTGATGGGCGGCGTGCCGGTGCGAATTGCCTGGAAAAAGTGTTCCTGCTCCACCGCCAGCGGCTCTTTGGGCGGCACGAGAATCTGCTCCACCTGGCTGGACAGGTAATACTGCCCGTCCTCCAGCGCCAGCGACGACTGCCCGTGCCGGTGAATCCATACTTCGCGGCTGGCGAAATCCACGCTGAAGAGCGCCGACTGTGTGAAGATGCGCGCCCGCCGAATGCGCTCGTGACTGATGGAGGACGCGGTCAGCGTGGTGGTAACGCCGCTGTCGAAGCGCAGCAGCGCGGTGACGTGGTCAATCAATTCGGTGCGCACACAGTGCCCCATGGCGGTGATAGCGACGGGAACCGACCGCGTGAAGGCTAGCGACAGATCAAGGTCGTGAATCATCAAATCAAAGATGATATCCGCCGACCGATCGCGGCCCGGCGCGGTGCTGAGGCGCTGCAACTCGCAGGAGATGATCTCCTCCGATTTCAGCAGCGAGAGCAGTGCGATCACCGCCGGGTTGAAGCGTTCCACGTGGCCGATCATCAGCACGCGGTCGGTACCGGTGCTCGCGGTCACCAGCGCTTCCGCCTCCGCCAATTCCGCGGCGATGGGTTTCTCCAGCAGCACATGGCAGCCGGTTTGCAGGCAGGCGGTGGCGACTTGCGCGTGCGTGACCGTCGGGGTGGCAATGATGACCGCCTCGCAGGCTTCGCACGCCTCCTCGAGCGTGCGGAACGCGGCAACGCCGTATTGCCCGGCCAGCGTGGCCGCGCGCTGCGCGTCGGCATCGTAAATGCCCACGAGTTGGCAGTCTTTCGACATGGCCGCGACGCGGGTATGGTGCCCGCCCATCACGCCCGTGCCGATCATCCCCAGTCGAACTGGCGCCCCCTGTTGCATACGCTCCGTCCTTCTCCGGCTTATCCATGCGGCGGCACTGTTATTCCCTGCTCATGCAAGCGAATGCAGTCTGCATGAAGAAGAGGTTGTCGCGCCGGCAGCTACATTCTATGAAGATTTTCCTAAAAGTTCAACTGGACCGGCGCGAACGATGGCGTGAGTCGCGACGTGCCATGGTAGGAAACGTGACATTTGCTCATGCGGCCGCCCCGGTCACCAGCGACGGTGGTTCCGACGAGGCGGCTGATCGGCGCCGGCGCGACCATCCCCGCATCGTCCGCGCCGCGTTCAACGCCCATGAGGCACGCCGGGTGATGAGAAAATAGGGCGTGAGCGCGCCGCCGAAAGACCGAAAAAAAGCCTCGATTGGCTCAATCGTTGAACCTTCGAAGTCGTACGCCGACACCAATTCGGCCGCCACCTGCATTTCGTGTATCAGCGAATAAGGCGCGGCGCCGGATTGGCGAAAGCGCGGGTCGCTGCCGCCGAAGAGCGCATAGGCGCAGCGCGCGTCCCATACCATGGCCCGCGCGGTATGCGCGTTCCCCTCATCGTCAAGCACCGCGGTGGTGAACAGACAGCCATGCGCGCGCGCGGCCGGCGCCAGCCGTGACCACGCCGTGAGCACCTCCGAATCACCGCTCATCCCCTGGCGGGCCATGGTGCGTAAAAACATCCCGGTGACCGTTTCCACCGCCACGTCGTCTTGAACGGTCAGTGCCCGCTGGCGCGCGCTGCGCAGCTTCTGCCGCACCGATTTCTGGAATCCATCATCATGTAGTGGAAACTCCCGCAGGCGCTCCACGCGATATGTATAGCGTGTAGTCTGCGTATACCCCTGCCAGAAAAACGGCAGCCAGTTCATCACCGAGGGATGCCACTGCATGGTGATGTCCGGCCACGGCAAGAGTACTTCGG
Organism: Armatimonadota bacterium; assembly: GCA_022708765.1. Taxonomy (GTDB): domain Bacteria; phylum Armatimonadota; class Hebobacteria; order CAIYQO01; family CAIYQO01; genus JAKIYB01. Next base: position 8,161 of record JAKIYB010000172.1, read on the forward strand.
CAAAAGCGCGCAGAATGCTCATCTGCGTGTTGAGTTGCGTGGTGTATCCGCCATCCAGTTTGCCGAAAATCGGTCCCCAGTAGGGGGTGAGCGGCGGCTGGCGCAACCGGCGGATGCCGAACATGGTGGTAGACCAGACCGGCAATCCGGATAACAAGCGGTCACCTGTAAAGCAGCCCA
>JAKIYB010000173.1 GCA_022708765.1 Armatimonadota bacterium
ATGTAATTGCCGACGCGCGCCACGCCGAAGCCTACCGTCCCGCAGTCGAATGCCGTTGCTCCCTGCATCAGGTTGTTCGTGCTCTTGATGTGGTACGGGGTGTTGTCGTAGGGGTAGCCGTCGTAATCCGACAACTGCGCCATGTTATGGTCTTCGGCATTGCGGTCCATGTAGCCCAGGCTCATCAGCAGCACGGACTGCTTGTCGGTGAGCGCCAGCAGCGTCGGACGGCGGGCGTGGCTGTGCCCGGCGTCCCCGACGATATCCACCAGCAACGACATGGCGTCCGGACCGCTGCCGCCGGTGAAGACCAGCTTGTCCGGTCCCAGCTCTTTCGATAGATGCAGGAACTGGCGCGCTTGCCGCACTTCCGCCTGCGTGCTCATCGTCGCCGCATGGCGCAGCAGCATCGTCACGTCCTTCTCGCGTGACTTCTCGGCGATGGCGTCATCAGCGACGTCGGCGGCGTTCAGCAGCGACCAGCAGGCCTCCTCACCGGTATACGACCAACTGCCCAGCTTCTCGATGCGGCTGCTGCCGTAGGCGTAGAGCCGGCGGGCCGCCCACTTGTAGCGGCCGTCCTTATAATGCGTCGCGCAGGCTTCTAAGATATGCACCCAGTGCCCCCAGGTGACGTTCCAGCCGGTGCTGTCCGAGACGTGCGGGAAGGCGCCCATCGGCGTCACGTAATACAGGTGCCGCTCCATCAGCTTCTTCACCCCGGCGTCCGTCCAGAACTCTTTCTCGCACTTGCGCAACTCAATCCACGTCAGCAGGTAGCGGAACCACAGCGCGGTGTAGTGGTCGGTGCTTTCGTCAATGTCGCGGAACTGCCACCAGTAGTTCCAGATGGTATCGGCGTATCGCCGGAATTTCGCCGCGTCCTTCACGTTCGGATTCAGCGTCAGCAACGCCTCAGCGCTCACCGCCAGATGAAAGGAGCGGTTAAAGGCGCCGTATTCCTCGCGCCCCTCCGGGAAGGCGGGCAACGCGTACTGGGCGAACTGGCGCACCAGTGCCGCGGCCTGCGGGGTATAGGCGGCATGGCCTTTCAGGTATTGCTCGATGCGCCAGAGATCCACCGCCTTTTCCCAGGACAAACCCAGGTTTCGGCGGTCCGCCGGCGGATTGGCCAGCAGCTTTTGTAATTGATACAGGAACTGCACCGACTGTTCAGCATAAAGACTCTCGCCCGTAATCTTATACATGCGCGCCAGCCACAGCGCGTTGTCCAGGTGGAAGGAGGCATTATTATACGGTGGTGTCTGCTTGATGTAGTAGTCCGCAAGGCGTTTCAGGTTCCCATCGAAAAGCGACATGCCCGTTTTACGGTAGACATCGCGGGTGATGGGCGTCTCCACGGCCAGTGTTGGCGCGGGCGTGCGCGGTTCGGCTTTTTTCACCAGCGCGTCAAGGTCGGCGGTGTAGCCCGCCCACGCCGCCGTCGCGCCGAAGAGGAGCGTCAGCCACAGGTTATTTAAACAGCGCGGTAATCTGCTCATCGGTAAAACTCTCCTCTTCGACAATCGTGAACGTATCCGCCCAGGCCGTTACTTTTGCCTGCCAGTAGGCGCGTAAATCCACGTACCCCGTCTCCGGACCGACCACGAAGCGCAGCGGCACATCCTGATAGACGCCGGCCTGTTTGAACTCACTGCTCATTACCACGCGCGCGTTATTGCTGCCGCCGAACTGCGGATTCACGTCCAGCGTCACCACCGGCACGGGTTCGGCGGGCAACTCACCCACCCGCATGCGGAAGAGCACGCGGTAACTGCCCGGCGGCAGCCCTTTGCCGCTTTGACCGTAATAGAGCCCGCCCACCATGTAGCCCGGCTTCTTCTGGAAGCGCGGGTTGGCGATGACGGAAAAGCCGCTGGTCGCTTCGTCATCGGCCACCCGGCGAAAATCGTTCTGCGCGAAGTAGCGGTCGGCGTTGAAGGTCCACGCGCGCCCGTTCGCCTTCACCGCGCCGTCCCAGCGGCGGATGGCGATCTGATCGAGCCAGAGTTTCGACGGCAGGCTGCCTTCGCGCGCGTTCATACCCACGGTGAAGCGCGCGGTGACGGCGTCTGCTGGAACGGTGAAGAGCTGCATGCGGTGCGCCCACTTCGGTTGGGGATCATACGGGAAGCCGGAGCCGGTCTGTCCCACCTGCTTGTTCTCGGCGTTGTAGAAGTAGAGGCTAAAAGAGGCGTTGACGCCGTCATACCCGCCTTTGCGGCTAAATCCTTCACTGCGCAGGCGCAGGGTGATGAGGTAGTCTTTGCCTCCTTCCACCGGCGCCGGCGAAGAGGAGACGCCCGCGCCGCCGACTGCCGGCACGTTGAGCAGCAACGCCCCGCGTCCCTGATAAGCCGCGCCGTCCACCGAGACCGCGCCGTTAGGCGCCCAGCCCGTCAGGCCGTTCTCGCAGTCGCCGTTCGGCAGCACGTTCGGCGGCGGCGTCCACGCCAGCGCCGTCAGCGCCAGCAGGCAGCAGCACGCGATATACCAGATGCGCGGCATAGGTCACCTCCCGCGGGAGAATCGGTCATGTGGATGACCGGAAGCGGCACTATTGTATCATAGATCGCGCCGGGGTAGGCGCTCTCGAAGTATCACGCGCCGGTGCCCGGCCGCGGCGGCTCCTTCAGCAGCAGGAAGCCGAGGGCGCTGAGCGCGGCGAGCAGTCCGCCGGTGAGCATGAGGAGGCGGATGCCGAGAAGGGGTTCCAGCAAGCCGAGGAGAAGGGTGGTCAGCGCCAGCAGACCGGCGGTGGCGACCTTATGCAGGGAGAAGGCTGCCGTCTGCGTGCATTGGCCGGCGGCGCGGCTGATCCACATGCTGGTCGGGCCGATGAGGAGCGTGGTGAGCGGCACGAAGAGCAGCAGGCCGATGGTAGCCATCGGCAGCCGGGGCACCAAGCCGATGAGTATGGCGCTGCCGGCGGCGGCCAGCCCCACCCCGACGTGCAGCGCGCGCAGCGAGACGCGGTCCAGCACGAAGCCGGCGGCCATGGTGCCGATGAGCGCGGCGATGCCGACGACCGCGCTCAACTGGCCGAACTGCTGATCCGTCTGCCCCAGCTCGCGAGTGAAATAGATCGCCGCGAAGGTGCCCACGCCCGCCAGCAGGTTGCCCCAGAGCTGCGAGACGACGATGAAGGCTACCAGCGGTTTCTCGCGCAGGCCGCTGAGGTAAGTGCCGGCCAACCGCGCCAGCTCAGCCTTCGCGCTGCCCAGCGGCGGCGGCACGTGCTCCTTCGGGTAGAACCAGAGAATCGCCGCCGACACCACCAGCGCGGCGGCGAACACCAGAAAGACGGGCCGGTAGCCGCCCCACACCAGGCTGAGCCAGGTCGCCAGCACCGGCGCGGTGATGCCGGCGGCGGTGCCCACGCTTCGATAAATGGTATTCGCCAACCCCTGCCGCGTGTGAGAGACACCCTGGGTGAGCGTATTCATGTTCACGAAGGCGGTGCTGACCAGCGCGCCGAATACCGGCATGATGAGGTAGATCGTCCGCCCCGGTCCATAACAGAGCGCTGCCATAATTACCGCCACGCCGAGCATGGAGAGCGCCCCCAGCAGCCGCTGCCCGAAACGGTCAGAGAACGGGCCAAGGATAATCACCCCGGCGAGGATGCCGATCATGCGCAGCGCGCGCAAATCCGCCCAATCGCCGGCGGTCAATCCCAGCTCGGTGGTCGCCCACAGCGGAAATACCACGTCCGCCCCCACGGCGAAGAGACTGAAAAACACCGTGGTAAATGCCACCACTGCCATCCGCCGCCGCCCCTGGGTGGAAAAGAGCGCCTGCGCGCGGGTGAAAACCGGATGTTGAGGAAGTTCGAGTGCCATCGTATCTGAGATAACCATTCCACCCCGGAGCGGCTGGTTCCTGTTTTCGGGAAAATGGGTATGGCACGCAGGCGGCGACAACGATGGGGCAATTGCCCCTCTTGCATTTCCCCATGTCTATGCTATACTGTTATACACATATACAACAGAAGTGGAGTGCCATGCGCTTTCAGGTGGACCCGACATCATCCATACCGCTGTATGCCCAGCTCGTGGAGCAGGTGAAGCATGCCATCGCCGCCGGCACGCTGGCGCCGGGGGACGCGCTGCCCTCGCTGCGCGAGCTGGCGGTGCGGCTGCGCATCAGTCCGTTGACGGTGAAGAAGGCCTACGGAGAGCTGGAGGCGCTGGGCATCGTGACCACCGAGCACGGGCGCGGCACCACCGTGCGCGCGGGGTCGGACGCCTTCAGCGCGCGCTACCGTCGTGAAGCGCTGGCGCAGGCGGTGGACCGGCTGCTGGTGGAGGCGCATCACCTGGGGGCGACGACGGACGAGCTTATCACCCTGCTGCGCGAACGAAAAACCGCGCTGGAAGAGGAGGCCGTGGACCATGCCTGAGGTACTGGACGCCCGGCGGATGCCGGAGATGGAACTGGCATACGCCATTGAAACGCGCGATCTGACCCGCCGCTTCGGGAAGAAGGTGGTGGTGGACCACCTGAACCTGCGGGTGCCGCGCGGGAGCATTTTCGCCTTCCTCGGCCGCAACGGCGCGGGGAAGACGACGGCCATCCGCATGCTGCTCGATCTGCTGAATCCCACGGACGGCGAGGCAACGCTGCTGGGGCTGGACAGCGTGAAGGGCGCGCGGGACATCCGCCGCCGCACCGGCTACGTGGCGCAGGATGAAGCGATGTACGACTGGATGACGGTGGACCGCATGATCTGGTTTTGCCGGGGGTTTTACCCGACCTGGGACGACGCGCTGGCCGCCGATCTGCGGCGCCAGCTCGATCTGCCCGGCAGCCAGCGCATTCGCGCCCTTAGCCGGGGCAAGCAGGCGCAGCTCGCGCTACTGCTGGCGATGGCCTTCCGGCCCGAGCTGCTCATCCTCGACGAGCCCACCGCCGGGCTGGACGTGGTGGTGCGGCGGGAGTTCCTTGAAGGCGTCATCGAACTGGCACAGGAGGAAGGGCGCACCATCTTCTTCTCCTCGCACCTGGTGCACGAGGTGGAGCGCGTGGCCGACTGGGTGGGCATCATGGAAGAGGGGAAACTGCTGTACTGCGCGCCGCTGGAGGAATTGAAGGCGAGCGTGCGGCGCATCGTCTGTACCTTCCCCGAACCCCCGCCGACGCCGGAATTGCCCGGCCTGCTGCGCGCCGAGGTGGAGGGCAAAACGCTGCTCTGTACCGTGCGCGATTTTGGCGAGGCGACACTGGCCGCCGCCCGCGCGCTGAACCCCACGGCGCTGGCGGTGGAAGACCTGTCGCTGGAGGATATCTTCGTCGCGCTGGTGGGGAAAGGAGCGGTGTAGCATGATGCGCGCGCTCGGACGCCTGCTCTGGAAGGAGCTGTGGGTGGGGTGGCCCTTCGCGCTGCTCGGCGCCGCGCTGCCGCCGCTCACCGCGCTGCTTATCCGCCGGGAGGTGGATATTCTCGACATCCCGCCCGGCAACGTCACCCTCTTCCTGGTGCTGCTCGGGCTGGTGGCGTGGGCCGCGCTGCAGGGCGCCGGCACCCGCGATCGCTGTTCCTACGCCGGCATCCACTTCCCTATCCATCCTGCCAGGCCGGCGCTGGTTACATTTGTCATGCAGTTGCTGTTTGCGTTGGGCATCGTCGGCGGCTACCTGCTGGCACTGTATCTGCTGCGGGATTTCGGCGTGCTGAGCGGGCCGCTGAGCACGCGGGTGCTCAACGGCGAAATACGGACGATGCTGCAAGGCGATATCACGCGGCATTTCCTCATCACCGCCTTCCTCGCCATCGGCTCCACTTACGCGCTCTGCTTCGTCGTCGGGCAGGCGCTCTCCGCGCCAGCGGGTATCGTCGTCGGAGTATTCTGGGTGATCTTCGGCATCGGCGAGGGGTTGGGACCATTGAGCTTCGGCTGGGTGCTGCATGGCTATGACCTGAATATGAATGAGCGAATGCCGTTCCTGCAGGTCGCCATGACCGCCGCTGCGCTCCTCGCCTTCGGCGTGCTCCTCACCCGGTTGGCCTTTCCCGTCCGCCGGCTGCTGGCGTGCCTGCTACTGGGCGCGGTGGCGGTCGGCATGCCGGCATATTTTTGGTATGAAGATTCCCGCGCTAAATGGGAATACGATGTGATTTATTGGGGGGAAGTTGACTCCTCCGACGGCGCGTTGAGGCTGGAGATTGTGCCGACCGGCGAAAATATACGGGACGCTGTGGGGCTGCGTCTCACGGATTACCGGCGCGATGCACAAACCACCCGTCCTTTTCCGCGTCCGTTGGCGCCGACGGCTGTGCTTGATTCCGGCATGGTGTTCCTTCTGTCACAACCGCGCGGGGCGACGACGGTGACGCTGCTGCGCTGGGATACGGCCGCGGATACCGTTGAGGAAATTTGCGCCATCCCGTCGGAGAAGGGGCTGATGACCAGCCAGCGCATGCGCTATTACGATCCATCGGTCAATCCGCTGATGCACGTGGGCCCGGACGGCGCGCACGCGCTGTTACTGCTGCCCACGCAAGTCGGCGATGGGGAAGACCTGTGGCATGTTGACCTGGTGCGGAAGCGTGCCCGCCTGGTGCGGCCCGCGCGGTGGATCATTTCAGAAACGGTGAGTTGGACCGACGATGCCGCCATCTTGTCTGATAACGGTGAGCCGCTGCGGGTGGACCTGCGCGCCGGGACGGCCGCGCCGATGCCGGTCGCCAGGAGGGAACGGTGATGCGCTACTTACTCTGGAAGGAATGGCAGGAGCGCCGGCTGTGGCTGCTGCTCTGGCTGCTGGCGATGCTGGGCATGGCGCTGGTGGGGAAGGGGCCGTCGCCGTTCGGCTTTGACGTGCCCGCCGGCTGGGCGATGATTCCGGCGCTCTTCGCGCTGCTCAGCGGGCTGGCCGGCTACGGCAGCGAACTCGTCGGCGGGCGCGCGCCCTTCCTCTTCTCGCGCCCGGTGGGCTGGGGGCGGGTGCTGCTGGCGAAAGTGCTGCCGGGGGTCGCGGTGACACTGCTTGGCGCGATCCTGGGCGCCGTCGCCCAGCGTCTCACGCTGCCCGCGCACTATCACCCCTTCGTCACGCCGCTCTCCCTCACACTGGGCGCACTCGGCATTGGGTCGGTGATGCTGGCAGTTTACCTCATCGGCCTGGCCTGTTCCACCACCCTGCGCGGACTGGCGGGCGCGGCATTGGCGCTGCTGCTCTGGCTCGCGCTGATAATCGCCGGCGTTCTCTCGCTGGAATCCCAGTCCGATGTCAGCCCCGCCTGGACCTTCTTCGGCGGCCTGGCGGGGCTGCCGCTGGCCGGCCTGGTGCTGGCGCGCTTCGGCCTCACCCTCGCTCCCGGTGTGCGCCTGGCGCGCTTCGCGCTGCTGCTCTGCGCCCCGATCATCCTCGGCGTGCTGCTCGACCTTACCCCGGCGAACACGCTCCTCAACCGCCCGTCAACCGATGTATTGGTCAGTCCGTCGGGACGGCATGCCATTGTCAGGCAGCAAGCGAAGAACAGTGAACAGTCGTGGTGGGTGACGCTGGACGACGGCACGCGCCTGCCGCTGCCGCTTGTGATTACGGGGTACCAATTCTGGCTGCCGAATGACCGCTACCTGACGGCGGAATACGATGACGCGCCGCAACGCACGGGTTTCCTGTGCTGGTATGAGAAGGGGCGCATCGTGAAGCGGGAATTTCCCCTGGATGCCGGCCGCTACCTGCAGGCGCGAGATTTCCAGCTCTCCCCGGACGGCCGCTATCTCCTGTACGGCGCCGACGCCGCGCTGATGCTCCTCAACATCGCCACCGGCGACACCTGCGCTCTCGCTCGCCTGGACGCCGCCATCCGCGCGAAATTCAGCCGCCACGCGTCCCCCTACCGGCGCTTCTGGTGGCAGGACGCCGCGACGGTGGGCTACCTGGACCCGGTGACGGAGAAACGGACGCTGGTGGCGGTGCGGTAACGCGCCTGCCGGCGGGGCAGACATCATCGGGGACGCGCGCTTTCCACGCCTTGCTCTTCTGCTGGTCCGTCAGTTGGTCGGTGGGGCGGTGGTTCTCTTTGAAGGTGAAGAGGATCCAGCAGGGGAAGCCGGGGCGGAGGCGGTCGGCGGGCACGGCTTTGCCGCCGGTGAAGCGCAGCAGGTGGAACACCCAGTAGTTGTGCGCCCGGCCATCTTTGCCGGCTTCGGCGTCCACGAAGGCGGTATGGATCATCTCCGCGCGGCCATCCTTGTCGAGATCGGTGAAGTCTTCGTCCCCGGCGTTGTATGTCCACAGGCTGTATGGCT
>JAKIYB010000174.1 GCA_022708765.1 Armatimonadota bacterium
GCGGCGCCAGCGGGTATTTGCCGTCTGTCGCGAAGGTCTGGCTGGCGGAATTCGCCACAGCCTGCTCGTAGGCGGCGATATTTGCCTTCACCGCGCGCGGCCAGGTGTCCTCAATCGCGTGCTTGATGGCGTCCTCGGGGAAACCGAGGACGTGCGCGAGCATCGCCATCATCGGCATGTTCAGGCGCGAGCCGGTCTCTTCCGCGATGCGCATGGCGTCGAGGGTGTAGATCGTGCCGCTGTGCAATTGCAGCATGTCGCGAATCTCTTCGGCGCTCTTCGTGGTGTTCACGATCACCGTCGCGTTCTCCTGCAGTCCGCGGTTCAGTCCCTGGGTGAGAATCAGCTCTTCGCGGAACACGACAAGAATGTGCGGTCGGTTGTTCGGACCGCTTTCTAGCACCGGCGTCCCGAAGTAGCAGAACTTCAGCGACACGTCCGTGGGCGTGCCCTTCTTCTCACTGCCGTAGCGCGCGTCGTAGGCGCCGTCGAGATCCAAATACTTGGCACCAAGTTTAAACAGCAGCTTGGCCGCCATATTGGCCCCGTCGCCCCCGATGGCGCACAGGAGACAATTGGTGAAGCCCCTGCTGTCCTGGTACGGTAACTGATAGGTGGACATTCGTTACTCTCCGTCGTGGGGATGTGTCCCCGAGTCTCGCACAAACCGAGGAATTGTAACATAATTCACGATTTGTTCCAAGCCATCTACAAAGAAAGTCATGGATTGCCTTGACTGGCGGCGAAATAACCTCTTGTGGCAAAGCCGCTCACTGCGACGGGAACATTCTTTCCACCACTGCGGTCATACATGCATCGCTGATACTGAACCCTTGCACGGATTGAAGGAGGCACCCATGCGCGCTCGAAGATTTCACGCTCGAGTCACTCGTGTCGCTCTGTTGGGCGTGGTCGCCATGCTGATCCTGTTGGTCGTGGCGCTGTTATCGCGTAAAACCCCGGCGCTCTCTGCCGGTCTGTCCCCGCTGGAAACGCGTGTCTACGGCCAGAGCCAGTGGCTCAGCGGCGGTCCGGCGGCGCTGCGCGTCACCGTGCAGGATCATAAGATGAACGTGCCTGTGCGTGCGAAGGTCGCGGTGACACTGGCCAAACTGGTTAACAACAGACCGGATGGCAAGTCATATCACCTCTTTGCCGGACAGACTGGACCGGCCGGCACGGTGGACGCCGCGTTCAAACTGCCCAAACTGCCGGAGGGCGCGTATCAACTGTCCGTTGCTGTAGATTGCTATCTCGGTAAAGATCAGGTGACGCAGCCGATCCAAGTCGTTGACGCCGTGCAGATTCTCCTCTCCTGCGACAAGCCGATGTATCAGCCGGGCCAGACCATCCACCTGCGCGCGCTGGCGCTGGACGCCGCCGACCTGGAACCCGCGCGCGAAAAGCAACTTACCTTTGAAGTGGAAGATGCCCGTAGCAATAAGGTCTTTAAGAAAAAGATCGAGCTCAATGAATTTGGCATCGCGGGAACCGATTTCGTGCTGGCGAATGAAGTGAATATGGGCACTTTCACGCTGCGCGCGGTAATGGCGAATGGCCAGGCGGAGAAAAAGGTGCGCGTGGAGCGTTACGTGTTGCCGAAATATCGCGTGGCGCTGACAACGGATAAGACCTACTACCTCCCCGGAGAAACGGTGAATGGCACCCTGCAGGCGGACTACTTCTTTGGCAAGCCGGTGGCGGGCGGGCAGGTCGTCATCGAAGCGCAGACGGTGACCATCGGCGTGGATACCTTCGCGGAACTCAAAGGGAAGACGGATGCCAACGGCACGTACCGGTTTGAGGTAAAACTGCCCAGCGCCTTCGTCGGCCAGCCGTTCGAGCAAGGCAAAGCTGTGGCCAGCCTGCACGCGACGTTGGTGGACGGCGCCGAGCACCAGCAGGAAGCCACCGCCACCTTCCCGGTGGTGAAAGACCCGATCTTGCTGGCGATCATACCGGAGAACCGGGAACTGGTATCCGGTCTAAAGAACCGGGTGTTCATCGCGGCGGCGACGCCGGATGGGAAACCACTGACGGGTGCGAAGATTAGCGCATACGCCGTGCCGACATCCGTAAGTGTAACTGGCATACCAGCTCCTACACTACTGACAACCGATGCGCTCGGGTTGGCGGTTTTTGAATTTACCCCGACGAAAACGTGGGGAAATATCCCTGTCACGGGCTCCTGGACAATAAACGTTGATGCTTCCACAGCCGATGGCAAGAAGACAAGCACCTCACAGGATGTCGGTGCTTCATCTGGAGCGGAAGGCATCCTCCTCCGCGGCAGCAAGGCGCTGGCGAAGGTGGGCGAACGTGTCGAGATCGCGACGATCTCCACGCGCAAGCGAGGCACAATCTATCTGGACGTGGTTCGCAATAAACAGACTATTCTGACGAAGGCGCTGGAGACGAATAACGGGCAAGCGAGCCTTCAACTATCCATCACGCCGGATATGACCGGCACAATCGAGCTGCACGCGTATAAGATCCTGCCGAACGAAGATATCATTCGCGACACGCTGGTGATGGTAGTGATGCCGGCTAGCGATCTGGACGTGACGATGAAGGCGGACAAAGGCGAGTATCGTCCTGGAGAGGAAGCAACGCTGACCTTCACTGTGCGCGACGGGAAAACGCGCCGCCCCATTTTCGCCGCATTAGGGCTGGCCATTGTAGATGAGAGCGTCTTCGCCCTCTCTGAGTTGAAGCCCGGCCTGGAGAAGATTTACTTCATGCTTGAAAAGGAGTTGATGGAGACGCGCTACGAGATCCATGGCCTGACGCCGGAGGACTTGATTCAGCCGCCCCTCCCCCGCCCCATTGATGATACGATCCTGCTTGAAAACGCGCGCCAGCGCGCGGGTATGGCGCTCTTCGCCGCCGTGCCCGCGCAAGGCGACTTCGATATCCGCGTCAACACCTACCAGCAGCGCTGGGAAAAGCTGAAAGGCGAAGTCGTCACGGAGATGACGAAAGCCCATCAGGCGATTGTTGAAGCGCTGAATAAGTATCAGCGGAAGACCGGAAAACAGCTTGAAGTGCGCGAATCTCTGTTCAAGCTGCTTGATGAGGGCTATCTGAAAGCCGGCACGCTGCGTGACCGCTGGGGTACCTACTACCGCAGTGATGTGCAAGGCAACACGGCATATTCACCGTGGGCCTTCACCCTGAACAGCGCTGGTCCCGACATGCGCTGGAATACGGTAGATGATATCACCGGCGTATCCTCGACCCAGGGCTGGCGCTTTGGTTTCCGAGGTGATTTAGATGGACGCGGAGTGATTCTTGAAGACGCCCCGATGCCCATGGCCGCCACGGCGCCCGGAGTAGTGTTCAAGGGAGCGGACGCGAAAATGCTCGCGACGTCAACTACTGCGGATGAAGGTGCAGGCGCGGCGGATGAGCCTGTGCGTATTCGCGAATACTTCCCGGAAACGCTCTACTGGAATCCGGCGCTCATCACCGATGATGACGGGCAGGCGACGGTAAAAATTCCCATGGCGGATTCCATCACCTCCTGGCGGGTGAGCATGTTCGCGAACGGTCTGCGCGGGCAGATGGGCAGCGCCACCGCGCCCATCAAAGTCTTCCAGGATTTCTTCGTGGATATTGATTTCCCCGTCTCCCTCACCCAGGGCGACCGCGTGGAGGTGCCGGTGGCGGTGTATAACTACCTGCCGGGTCCGCAGCAGGTGACGCTGGCGGTGGACGACGGCAACTGGTTTAAGCTGGAAGGCCCGGCGCGGCAGGTGGTGCAGATGGGCAAGGACGAGGTGAAGGTGGTCTACTTCCCGATCACCGTCACCGGCATCGGGCATTTCCCCTTCACCGTCACCGCCCGCGGCACGGCGATGTCCGATGCCGTGCGGCGGAGCATTGACATCCTGCCCGACGGCCAGGAAATGCGTACCTCGATCAGCGATCGCCTTGAGGGCAAAGTTGTAAAGACGGTCTCGATTCCCGTAGACGCCATTGACAAAGCCAATGCCATGTGGGTGAAGCTCTACCCCGGCGCGTTCAGTCAGGTAGTGGAAGGGCTGGACGGCATGCTGCGCATGCCCGGCGGCTGTTTTGAACAGACCAGCAGCACCACCTACCCCAACCTGCTGGTGCTGGATTACCTGAAGCAGACGAAGAAGATCAACCCCGAAATCCAGATGAAGGCCGAGCAATACGTCAACATCGGCTATCAGCGGCTGGTTACCTTTGAGTGCAAAGGTGGCGGCTTCTCCTGGTTCGGTAATGAGCCGGCCCACCAGATCCTCACCGCGTATGGCCTGTTGGAGTTCAGTGACATGGCGAAGGTGCACGAGGTGGATCCCAAACTCATCCTTCGCACCCAGCAATGGCTGGCCGGCAAGCAGCAAGGGAATGGTACCTGGGAGGAAAAGAACCAGGGGATCGCCGAAGGCATCATTGACCGCCAGACCGGCGCCCTGCGCAGCACGGCCTACATCGCCTGGGCACTGGCCGAAAGCGGGTACCAGGGGCAGGAACTCGCGAAAGGTATCCAGTATGTGAAAGCGAATCGCGAGGAAGCCAAAGATCCCTACACGCTGGCGGTAATCCTCAACCTGCTGACGAAGACGGAGCGCGAGAGCGCGACAACCGCTGAAGTGGCGGAAGCGCTCATCAAGCTGGCTAAGGTGACGGAAAAGACGTCCTACTGGGAAGCTGAAACGCAGACCTTCACCGGCGCGAATGCGAAAGGCGCTGATCTAGAGACCACCGGCCTCGCTGCCTACGGGCTGGTGAAGTGGGGACGTAACGCGGCCTTCGCGACGAAGGTGCTCACCCATCTGATCCAGAGCAAAGACAGTTTCGGCACCTGGAGCACCACGCAGGGAACGGTGTGGTCGCTGAAGACGCTTATCTACGCCAGCTCCAACGCCTTCGGCGGCGGCAAAGGCTCGGTGACTATCACCGCCAACGGCACAAAGCTGGATACCGTCACCATCACTGAAGAGGACAGCGATGTGATGCGCCAGCTTGACCTGACAAGCCTCGTGAAAGAGGGGGATAACACATTGACGTTGGAGTATGTCGGCGCAGGATCGCTGCTGTACCAGATTACGGCGCGATATTACCTGCCGTGGACCGTAGTGGAGAAAATGCCGGAGATGAAAGCGCCTTTGGACATTACCGTGCAATATGATAAAACGAAGCTGGCGACGGATGATATCGCAACGGTAACCGTCACAGTAAAAAACATCACCGCGCCGCGCGCTACCGTCGAGATGCCGCTGGTAGACATCGGCCTGCCGCCTGGCTTCACCCCCATTATCGAGAAACTGGACGACGCCGTCGCAAAAGCTGTTATCAGTAAATACACCGTCGCGGCGCGCCAACTCATTGTCTACATCGAGAAGCTGGAACCGGGTAAAAGCGTTGTGTTGACCTATCAGCTCAAAGCAAAATACCCCATTCGCGCGCGCACGCCAGAAAGCCGCGCCTACCCGTATTATAATCCGGAAAAAGCGGACGTTTCCGCGCCGCGGCAGGTGACCGTGACGAAGTAACCGGATAGTTTTCTGCTGGAACACAAACGCGCGTCGCCTCATGCATCGGCACACGGCGGCGCGTGTCCTCCCACAACATATGACGCGAAAATTGCTGATGAAAGCGCAAGGATAGTAGAGGAAAGTATGGAATGAATTAAATGCGCGCAGTCGTCTCCCTTCGCCCGCGATGTTCCCCCGCGCGCGTGGAGTGTTATGACACAGGATATGGAATTCGGCGTCGAACCGGCATTTGACGAGATGCCGGCCATACTGGAGGGGTGGCTTCCGGCGTTGGACTCCATCGCGGACGGCGCGGTGGTGCTCCACCCAGACGGCCGCGTCCGCTACCTGTCATCGCGCGCCGAAATCCTTCTCGGCTTTTCCCTGCATGAAATTATCGGGCAGACAATACGTGATTTCCCCCTCACCATCACCACGCGCGATGGACGCCCACTGCCGGATGATGCCTTTCCCGCTCATCAGATTACCCTGACTGGCCATGCGATCCGCGACTTTGAACTGCGCATGACGCGGCGCAATGGCTCTTGCGTGACGCTTGCCATGAATGCCGCGCCTATTCTCAAAGCCGGCGGCGCCGTGGCCTTTATCCTCATCACGCTCACTGACCGCACCCTTGCATATCAGACGGAACAAAACCTGCAGGTCAATGAACGCTTCACCACCAGCATATTTACGCATATTCAAGATGGCATCTCTATCCTCGACGCGAACCTGACCGTATTGCTCGCTAACCCCGCCATGGAGCGCTGGAACGCCGCGCGGGCGCCATTAGTGGGCAAGCGCTGTTATCAGGCGTTTCACGGCCAGGCCATCCCCTGTGAGAATTGCCCCTCGCTGCGCACGTTGCAGACCGGCGAATCGGCAAATGCCGTCGTGCCGCTGCGTGGTGCCGACGGACAGGTAAACGGCTGGGTTGAGCTGTATACCTTCCCGCTGCGCGATGACGGTTCCGACCGGGTGATCGGCGTGATCGAATACGTGCGTGACATCACCGACCGCGTGGAAGCGGAAAGCGCGCTTCAATATGCCCACGCGGAAGAACGCCAGTTTATCGAGCGCCTGCGCGCGCTGCATGACGTGCGCAATGTTCTCGTTGAAACCACATCACCCGATGATCTCTTCCGCCATGCCGTAGAGCTTGGCCATCACCGGCTCGGTTTCGAACGCGTATCCGTCTGGCTCCTTGATACGAACGCACCGGATTGCGTCATCGGCACCTACGGCATTGATGAACAAGGCCATCCACGCGATGAACGCCAGCTTCGCCTGCCTATCTCCCCGGAAAGCATGATCGGGCGCCTGCATGCCGAGAAGCAGCGCGCCTGCGTCTGCGAACATGATGCTGATCTGATGGATCACCAGGGTCGCGTTATTGGCCGTGGTACTCACCTGCTCGCGCCGATCTGGGATGCCGCGGAGATCATTGGCTTCCTGAGCGTGGATAACGCGCTCTCGTCCAAACCAGTACAGGATGCCACCCGCGAGTTGATGGAGCTATACGCGTCAGTGCTCGGGTACCGTTATACCCGCTTGCGCACGATTGATGAACTGCAGCAGAGTGAAAGCCGCTACCGCATCCTCGCGGAACATGTCAGCGATCTGATCTGGTCCACCGATCTGGATGGCCGCATCACCTATGTCAGTCCCTCTATCTTGCGAATAGCCGGATTCTTGCCAGAGGAGGTGGTCGGATATACCATCGCTGAAGTGCTCACTCCCGCCTCGCACGATATTGCCATGCGCGCCTTGTCGGAAGAAATGAAAAATGAACACGCAAGTGAGGACCAGGAGCGATCGCGCGTGCTCGAGGTTGAGCTCCGCTGTAAAGACGGCTCGTTGATCTGGACCGAAGTGACCGCCAACTTCCTGCGTGACGAGCAGGGACGCCCCACCGGCCTGCTTGGTGTCATTCGCGATATCACCGCGCGAAAACAGACGGAATCACGTCTCAGTTACCTGGCCTATTACGATGCCCTCACCGGTCTGCCGAACCGCCTGCTATTGCACGATCGTCTAAATCGCGCGCTGGCTCGCGTCCAGCGCGAGCAAATTCTCGTCGCGGTTATGCTCATGGACCTTGACCGCTTCAAAGAAGTGAATGATACCTACGGCCACATCGCCGGCGACGAACTGCTGGTACAGGTCGCCCGCCGCCTGAATGGCTGTGTGCGCGAGAGCGACACGGTGGCGCGCCTCTGTGGCGACGAATTCGTGCTCATGCTGCCGGCTATCGGCTCTCGGGAGAATGCCGCCGTGACCGTGGAGCGCGTGTTGATGGCTTTCCGACAACCGCTGATCATCGCTGGCCGCTCCCTCACTATCACCCCGAGCCTGGGTGTTTGTTTCGCACCTGATGACGGGGCGACCGTCGAAGAATTGCTGCAGCGCGCTGATCTCGCCATGTATGCCGCGAAGGCCCGTGGGCGTAACGCATGCGTGGAATATACTCCCGAACTCGCCGACCAGGCGGAACTGATGCGCATGCAGCGACCGTAACGCAAACCGCCCGCGAGATGCGGGCGGTTTGCGCTCTCTCCTCACGCCAGCGTTCACGCCACGCGCTGCTGGTCGCCCTCCACGAAGAGGCGGGTGACAATGCGCCCGTCTTCCACGTCGATGATGATGGTATCGCCATCGCGGAAGGTGCCGTCCAGCAGGCCGCGCGAGATCTGGTTCTCTACCTGTCGCTGGATGACGCGCCGCAGTGGCCGCGCTCCATAGGCGG
>JAKIYB010000175.1 GCA_022708765.1 Armatimonadota bacterium
GTGATTCTGGATTTTTCGGACCGGCATATCCTTGCGAAGAGTAAAGCACTGACGACGCACGACGATCTCAGTCGCGGCATTCACGCGACGCTGACCGCTCTCCCGACTTCCCTGCTGCCGCAAGTGCGGTTGGTTTCGCTCAGTACCACCCTCGCCACAAATGCCATCGTGGAGAATACGGGCGGTAAAGTCGGCGCATTGCTGATCGGATTTGATGCCTACGACCTTGCTCGCATCGCCCATTACCCGCGCCGCGTCGTGCCGGGACGCATTGAGATTACTGGCCGAATCGTCGAGCCGCTGGATGAAGATGCCGTGCAAGCGGCAATCAGTAAGCTCTGCGAGCAGGAGCCGGTTGATGCGGTTGCCATCAGCGGCATGGTTAGCGCGATGAACCCTGCGCTGGAGCTTCGAGCAAAGGAAATCGTGCAATCGCTGACCGATATGCCCGTGGTCTGCGCGCACGAACTGAGTATGCAATTAGACTCGATCAAACGCACGCAGACGGCGATTTTGAACGCGCGCCTGTTGCCGGTAATTGCCGCACTGCTGCAACATGTGCGGGCGGTCATGGATACTGTCGGCGTGCAATCCCCCCTGATGGTTGTGCGGGGTGATGGGTCGCTGATGCCGGAAGAACTGGCACGGCAGTGCCCGGTCGAGACGATCCTGTCCGGCCCGGCGGCCAGCCTGTGCGGCGCGCAATACCTGTGTGATGCCGACGATGGGCTGGTCATTGATATCGGAGGCACCACTAGCGATATCGCCTTGCTGGATGATAGGCAACCGCGATTGGCGCGAAATGGCGTCACCATTGGCCAGTGGTCCACCGATGTCAGGGCCGTCGAGATTGAGACAGTGGGCCTGGGTGGCGACAGCGCGATCACTCTCTCTCCCCGTGGGCAGTTTTCGATTGGCCCTCGCCGGGCGATTCCGCTCGCATACCTTGCCCATGAATCTCCGCAAGTGCTGGAGGAGATGCGCCGGCTATGGGAGCAGCGCAACACACGCTCTACCCTTATCCAACCGGTAGAGTTTTTCCGGCGTGTCATCACGCGGATGCCGCATGGTCTCACACCGACCGAGCAAGCGACACTTGATGCGTTACAAGACGGCCCTCTTTCCCGGGATCAATTGGCCGGCGTGGTCCATGTCTCCGATCCGTCGCTCGTTCCGGTAGTCGCAATGGAATCGCACGGATACTTGCAACGTTCGACGCTGACACCCACCGACATTCTACATTACGAAGGGGCATTTACTTCGTGGGACCGGACGGCGTCCGAGCTTGGGCTCATTTTGTTCGCATATTATGCCGGTGGCACGGAAGATGCTTTATCCGAGCAACTCTACAGGCAGTTTGCAAACGAATTGGCGCGACATCTGCTCCATCGCCTGCTCTCCACGCACTACCCATCGCTGTCTGGGGGTGAAAACACACCAGAGCGAATACTGTTAGAGTTGCTGATCGGTGAGAATACCATTGACCGTCTCGACATGCGTGCGCAATGCCAGCGCCCTCTGATCGCAATCGGCGCTCCGGCAGAAGCTCTCGCCTGCCTGCCAGCCCATAAATTGGCGGCGCAATTGATCATCCCGGAGCATGCAGATGTCGCGAATGCGATCGGCGCTATTACGGGAGCGTTGACTCTTTCCGTGGAAGCCACCATTACTCTGGATGACGACAGCTATCTCGTCCATTCGCCGCATACCCGGTGTGCGTTCACCTCGTTAGAGGAGGCGGAAAACTGGGCGGGTAAACATGTCCGGTTACTCTTACACGAACGGATTGCCACTTACAAGGTTGAGGGTATCACATTCTCGCATGACATTCACGTGACCCAGCGCACGGGACAGATGCGGGAAGGTGTCCTCTTCCTCGATGGGCGTGTGCGCGGAATTGCTGTCGGGCGACCGGCATCCACTCTTGCTTGAGCACACCCCGCCGAACCACGCACGCCCCGACACGTGGTTGGCGTTCCAGCACCACTCCAGATGCTGATCAATGGATTCGTCTCCACATAGCCGTGCATGCCGCCAGTGTGTAATCCAGCGACCAATGCCCCGCCTGTTCGGGATGCAGCCGCAATGCTGGCCTTCTTAGCACATCGCTCATCCCCCTGCCGGGTGCTGCCGGAGCGCTCTTTCGCACATTTATCAAAAAAACCCTTGACTCCCGGGAACATCGAATACTATATTTAAGTTATAAATTTTATCTTTTACAAATAGGTTGCGTGAGTCTCCAGAAAAGGGGGAGTGTATGTGCAACAGACACACCACACGAAAGGCGGGGATGCACACAGGGAGCGTCACCATCGCGCGTCTGGGTTGGATGGTGCTGTTGTGCGTAGGTGCGCTGCCACTTCTCGCCGCTGATACGCTCACACGAGAAGAGATACATGGGATCATCACGGTGCTGCATCAGGATGACGGCGCCATCCGCGAAGCAGAGATTGATCGCGGAAGCGATGATGGTCTTGTAGTCGGGTGGCGCGGAACGCTCTGGTCTCACTGGGAGAAGCAGAAGGACCACGAGCGCCACGTGGCCAGGATCGGGACCGGTGACATCATCGCGGTAACGCCTCGCACCGCGACGATCCGCCTGACGTTGACGACTCCCGAAGGTGACGGCCTGGTGCGCCTCGGCGATCTCTTCTCGGTGAACGCCCGGGTGCCGGCGCTGCCGAATCGCTCGCTTCTCTGGCGACTGGCCAGACTGCATATCACCCTCATGGACGCCGAAAACGCCACGCCATTCAACGACTATCGCGCGCTCCTTCGCGAAAAAGACCCGGCGACCATCACCGCGCTCTACACGAGCATGTGCGAAGACATCGCCTGGACCGGGACGAAATTCGCCGACGCCGCGGTGCCTGATCCCATCAAGGGGGGACGGTATGACGGCAAGACGCTACGCCAGGTCATGGAAGGCGTCACGCGCGCCGATCTGGATAATTTCTTCCTCTTCGTCGCCGGATATCCCGGGAAATATCTGGGCAAATCCTGGAAGCTCAACGAAACATTCGCCACCTGGGTCATCAACGGCGCGCCCGTGGGGCAGGAGGAGCTGCGTGGCCTGCTGCTGGCGGCGACGACGCCGGCGGAACGCGCGGCGCTCATCGCCACCTACCGCACGGATATCCAGGACGGTATTATGATCGCCGAATGGTACAACGCCGCGCAGACACTGGCGACGGACGGGCAAGCCGGCATCGCGCTTGCGTTGGCAGACATGGCGCTGGAAGCCGCCCGGCAGTTGCGGCGCCCGGAAGACGAAAGCTGGTGCCTATTCGCCCGGGGATATGTACTGGAAGAGGCAGAGCGCTATCCGGACGCATTAATAGCGTTTAACGCGGCGTTGACGGCTTTTCGCGCGCGCGAGCCGCAGGATGACGACGCACGGAAAGGCGCGTCATACAGCCTGGCGCATCGTGGCGATATCCTCGCCGCTCTCACGCGCTACCAGGAGGCTTTGCCGGTGTATCAGGAGGCGCTGCGCATCCGCCAGCAGACGCCGGCACTGACCGACAAGCAAGGCACAACCTACTGGGCGATCGGGCATGCGCATTACAATCTGGGGGATTATCGGCAGGCGCTGGCAGCTTACGAGCAGGCGCTGCCCTTCATTCGCGCCGGACGAGACACCGTGAACCTGACGTCGCTGCTGGGTTGGATGGCGAAGGTATATGCTCGCGTGGGCGACAACACCGGCGCCGAACGCATGTATATGGAAGCGCTGACGATCAGCCGCCGCGAGCAAGCGCGCGGCGCGGAAGCTGAAACGCTGGGCAAGCTGGCCAGCCATTACTGGGGTGTCGGCAACTACGCCGGCGCGCTGACGCATTATCAGCAGGCGCTGGCGCTGCAGCGCGACATGGACGCGCGTGCCGAAATCGCCACCACCCTGACCGGCATCGGCAAACTGTACTGGAACCTGGGAAAGTATCCCGAGGCGCTGGCCGCCCACACGGAAGCGCTGGCCCTGCACCGAGCGCTGCGCGACCGTGCCGGCGAAACGGAGTCACTGCGGGAGATCGGCGACCTGCACCAGCGCAGCGGTGATTACCCCGCGGCACTGGAGGTGTATGGTAGTGCGCGCGATATCGCGACCGCGCTGGGCGATCAGCGGCTGGAAGCCCGCATTGCCGTGGAAATCGCGAACATTCACCAGTTCCAGAAGAAGTACGCGGACGCGCTGGCGACGTACGACCGCGTGGTGGCGCTCTATCGCGGGCTGGCGATGAAAGCGGACCTGGCGACGACGCTCTCCATGCGGGGAGGCCTGCTCGAACGTCTGCAACGCCCGACGGACGCGGAAAAGGATTACCGGGAAGCGCTGGGTCTGCGCACAGCGATCGGCGCGCGGGCGGATGAGGCGGAGAGCCTGCTGGCACTCTCCAGCCTGGCCTGGCGCCAGCAAGATTTTCCCGCGTCAATGACGCACCTGCGCGCGGCGCTCGATATCGCCCGCGACATCAAGAACCGCCTGCTGGAAGCGCGCTGCACCCGTTACCTGGGCTATCATTATGAGCAGGCACTGGATTTCCCGAAAGCCCTGGACGCGTATACGGACGCGCTGGCCATCTATCGCGACGCGGCGGTAGGCGACATCACCGGAGAAATTGAAACACTGCTGAACCTGGGCAGTTACGCGCATACCCTTGGCGATTTTCCGCTGGCGCGGCAGCAGTACCAGGCGGCGTTGGAAAAGGCACAACACTCAACGGCGCGCTCGCAGCAATCCAGCGCGCTGAGCAGCCTTGGTTGGCTGTATCGAAGCTGGGGGCGGCTGGATGACGCGCTGACCGCGCAGCAGGATGCGCTGGCCATCGCTGAAGCGGTGGATGACATCTACGCCCGCGCCGGCGTTTATCACGCCGTCGCCGCCCTCTATTCGGATTTCGGCCAGAATGCCCGCGCGGTAGAATATGCCGGCAAGGCACTGGCGCTGTATCGGGAAGAACAGCACCGATACGGCGAAGCGCTGATTGAGAACGCCCTGGGAGTCTATTATTATCGCCAGGGCGACTATGCCGAATCCGTCCGCCACCTGAGCGCCGCGCTGGCGCTGGCGGAGCAGTTGCAGAGCCGACCGGATACCCTCACCGCGCTCATCAATCTCGGCGAACTGGCCATGCGCCAGGATGATTACACGACCGCCGCCGATTACCTTCGTCGCGCGCTGCCGCTCAGCAAAGCGTATGGCAGCGGGACGGGTGGCATTGACCTGGCCATTCTGCTGGCGCGCATGAACCGCATGCAGGCCGGGGCGGCGCCCGCGCAGGCTGCCGAGCGATACCGTGAAGCGGCAACGCACCTGCGTGACGCACTGGCGCGCTCGCGAGAACAGAAGCTGCCCGCCGCCATCATCGAAGCACTGCTGGAGGAAGCGCGGCTGGCCGTGGCCCAGGGGCGTCGGACCGACGCGCTGCCACCGCTCACCGAAGCGATGCGGCTCGCCGAGGCACGCAAGTTCCGGCACCAGCTCTGGGAACTCTACTTCGAGCACGGCCGGCTGCTGTCGGCGCTGGACCGCCTGCCGGAAGCGGAGGCAGCGCTGCGTCAAGCAATCGCCGTGCTGGAGGAGCTGCAAGGCGGGGTGGCCGGCGGCGAGAAAGGCAAGGAAACATTCCTGCGCAGCCGCATCGCCGTGTATGAAATGATGGCGGAAATCCTCGGCGCACTCAACGCTAAAGAAAACAATCCCGTCGCCCGCCGCAAACGCGCGGAAGAAGCGCTGAGTTACGTGGCGCTGGCGCGCTTCCAGGTTGTCGCCGGCAATGCCGGCGCCGTGGCGGAGACCGGCAACGACGTGCTCGATGCCGCGCTGCGCCGCCGTGACGAAGTGGTGCTGCGCCAGGGGCAGCTCGCGAAGGAAGCGCAGACCGCACTGGAAGCCGGCAACATTGAGAAAGCGAAACGGCTCGACCGCGTGCTCGCGCGCACCGAAGAGGAACTGGCGGGCGCCTACGCCGACATCAAAGCACAGGACGCCGACCTGGACGCCCGCTTGAAGTTCGATCCTCGCCGGTTATCCGACGCGGCGCAGGACCTGCCCGACGGCGCGGCGCTGCTGGTGCTGTTTCCTGGTCGCGATGACCTGCACCTGTGGGTTTACACGAATGCGGGGTTCAAGGAGTGGCGGCAGCGTCCGGTCAGCCGTACGGATCTGTATGGGCTGGTGCAGGCGTTCCGCGCGGGCATTGACGAGATCATCCAACATGTGGAACGGCGCGAGCGGCTCGGGCGTGGTTTCGGCCCGGCGGCGGAAGCCAGCATGACCAATCCGGCCTGGTATCGCGACAATATCACCACCATGCGCCGCACGCTTGCTACGCTGTATGACCACCTTATCGGCCCGGTGGAGGCCGATATCGCGGAGGCCAGCCCGCTCATTATCCTGCCGTATGGCCAGCTCTGCTATCTCCCGTTTGAGGCGCTCATTCGGGAGAAGGACGGTGCGATGGCCTTCCTCGGACAAGAGCGCCGGCTGGTCTACCTCACCAGTGAAGACCATCTGCGGGAGACATTGCGCGCCCTGGCGCGTCCGCTACCGACGAAAGAGGATGCCTGGGTGGCGTTCGCCGACCCGCGCGGGCGGCTCGGTTCCTCGTTGGCGGAAGCGACGGAGATCGCCGGTTTCTTCCCGACGCACGAAATCCACAGCAACGCAACCGGCACCGCCGGCAAAGACCAGGTAGAGGTGCTGCGGGAAGATTGCACCATTCTACATTTTGCCACCCATGGCTTCCTCAACGGAGCGCGGCCCAGTCAGACATATCTGGAACTGGCCACTCCACCGGGCGACGGCATGCTGTCCCAGGCGGAAATCTGGCCGAAGCTGAAGAACATGTCGAAGCCATTCAAACAGCGGCGCCTGCGGCTGGTGGTGCTCTCCGCCTGCGAGACGGCGCGCGGCCAGGAAGCGCCAGAGGCGGAAGTGCTGGGCCTACCCGACGCCTTCACCATGGCCGGGGTGCCGGCGGTTGTCGGCAGCCTCTGGTCGGTTTACACCTATACCACCACCGACTTCATGGTGGATTTCTACCGTCAACTCGCGCGCGAGAAACACGGCAAAGCCGAAGCCATGCTTGAGGCGCGACGGGCGATGATTACGCAATCCGATGGACGATACGCCCATCCCTTCTACTGGGCGCCGTTCCTGCTCTTCGGCGATTGGAGGTAATGGAGATGAACGCATATCAGTTCCCCCGCGGCGCCATGCTGTGGCGCAGCCTGTTCCTTGGCCTGCTGGGCGGCCTTGTGCTTCTCACCGGCGTGCCGGTGCGGCTCCAGGGCGCGGATGCGCCATTCAGCGCCGTCATCCTGCGCGAGGTAGACAACAATGGCCCTTACACCGAGGCGACGGTCATTCGCGATAGCGATTACGCCGTTCTCGTCGAGGTGGCATGGGCGAAACCAGTGACCGCTGACGAACGCTACACCGTCCGCTGGCTCGGACCGGACGGTAAAAGTTATTACGAGAGCACCGAGACCGTGAAAGCCGGCGCTGACTTCTTCTCCACCGGCCTTCGCGTGAAAGGATATCAACTCAGCCGTCTGAAAGGCCGGCATACGGTGACTATCCTGCGCCCCGGCGCAACCGAGCCACTGGCACAACTGACCTTCACATTAGAGCCCGCCGCGCGCGACCCGAAGAAGCCACGCTTTACCGGACTGCTTGCCAGCGGCCTCGATGAAGACATGACGCCGATGGGCAAGGCAACCAGCTTCTTCAGCGATACGGATACCCTCTGGGTTCGGTATGAAGCGAAAGTGATTCCCGAGAAAGGGCACACCCTCACCGCGAAAGTCTACGACGCGGATGACTCGCTGGTGTTGAGCGGCAACCCGGTCACCACGGACGGGGAATCCGATCTGTACGGCACCGGGTTCTACCTGGCGGGACGCGCCTGGGCGAAAAACGGCGGCAAATTCACGCTGCGCGTCTTCTGGGATGACGATCCCGATCCCGTAGTGAGCCTGCCATTCACCGTGAAGACCGCCAACCGGTATGCCCTGCTCATCGGCATCGCCGACTACCCCGGCGAAGCGAATGACTTGCCCGGCTGTGACCTGGATGTCGAGGCGGTGCGGGACATGCTGGTCGGCGCGTACGGCTTTGACGCGAAACATATCACGACGCTGATGAACCTCGACGCCACGAAGAAGAACATCGCCAAGGCGATTACCGAGCTGGCGACGAAGGCGAAGAAGGACGATGCCGTCTACATCCACTACTCCGGTCAC
>JAKIYB010000176.1 GCA_022708765.1 Armatimonadota bacterium
GGGGATGTTTCGCGACATGTTGATCCATGATGTGTTCCGTAGTCCGCGCTTCCTGTTCTCGCTGGACCGGAACGCGAATACGCGTTACAATACCGTCATCCTGTTGATCCCGCGCCTGGTCAGCGCCGGGTGACATGGCAGTGGGGGAGGCTGTCGTGCGGGGAGAGAGTGGGCCTGTGAGCTGGTCCGGCATTCCTGCCACTGATCTCGTCATCGTCACGGAACGCGAACGTCAGGAACCGATCGCCTCATTCCTGAACCATTTGCGCCGCCTTGATTACGCGGTGCACGTGATTCCGCGCGTCGCGTACCAGTTCGTGCGACGCATTCCCACGCCGCAGATCCTGCTGGTAGACGCCGCCGCGCGCGAGTTCCAGAGCGGCGGTCCGTCGGACGGCCAACCCGCCTGGGAACAGGTGCCGGTGATCCTGCTCGCCACCGCCGAGCAGATGCCCGCCGTGCGTTTCGGCCCCGGCCTGCATGACTTCATCATCCTGCCCGCCAACCCCACCGAAGTGGAAGCGCGCATCCGCTTCACCCTCTGGAAAACCCGCGGCGACCGCGCGCCCAGCGACCAGGTGCAGGTAGACAGCCTGCGCATGAATTTTTCCACCTACGAGGTGGTGATAGACAATCGCCGCATCGAGCTCACCTATAAAGAGTTCGAGCTGCTCAAATTCCTCGTCACCCACCGCCGCCGCGTCTACACCCGCTCGGAACTGCTCGAACTGGTGTGGGAAAGCGATTACTACGGCGGCACCCGCACGGTGGATGTCCACGTCCGCCGCCTGCGCGCCAAGCTGGGCACCAAGGTCGGCGGCATGATCAAGACCGTGCGCAACGTGGGATACCGGTTCGGGTAAGGACGAATTCACCGAGGAGCGCGCCGAGGGCGCAGAGAAGATATTTCACAGGGAGGTTATCGTGAGTTTTGACGTGTTTTTTCAGCGGTTTCAGCAAGGTGATGTTGCACCGGCTGACCGGGAAGCCGCGCGGCGGATCATCGAAACGATTCCCCGGACTTGTCCATTTACGGAGGAACCGGACTCTTACCGCCTGGCGTTCCCCGATGGTGGTGAAGCCGATCTCTCATCCGGCCTGGCCAGCGAGGACTTTACCGGCTGCTCCCTCACCATCCGCACGGGCATCAGCCCAAACCTGGTAGCATTCATTTATGAACTGGCTGTCACCTGCGACTTCGTGGTAATGATGACCGCGGAGAATCCGGTAATTTTACTGAACGAGGCGCAGCGGGTTGAGGTGCCGGCCGACGGTGCGATGTTTGAAGAAGCCATCATCTGCGCGTCATTCGAGGAGTTTGAACCGGAGTTCCTGGAGCGATACGGTGGGTGGCGTGATTATCGCGATTATGTCATCACCGCGCACACCCCCGAATAAGCGGTAACACGCTAAAGTATGGATCGGATCGCTTTTCAGCCTGCTGACCGCGCGCGCCACGTCCACCAATGGAATTTCACAGAATGCCTTGACGCCATCAGCGCGATGCTGAATAATGGCGCGGTTCCATCACATCACGGGGAGAGCGGGCATGCGGGTTGTGGATCTGGGCGGGGCGTGGCAGGTGACGAAGGCGGGGGAGACGGCGGCGCTGCCGGCGCGGGTGCCGGGGTGTATCCATCTGGACCTGCTAGCGGCGGGACAGATTGACGATCCCTACTATCGGGACAACGAGGACCGTCTCCAGTGGATCGGCCAGACGGATTGGGTTTACACGCGCACCATCACCGTAGACGCCGCGCTGCCGGCGCATGACCGCGTGCTGTTGCGCTGCGATGGGCTGGACACGCTGGCAACCGTCACCGTCAACGGCATGGAAATCGGCCGCGCGGACAATATGTTCCGCGTCTGGGAGTACGACGTACGCCGGCTGTTGCGCGAGGGGCGCAACACCATTGAGATCCGCTTCGCCGCCGCCGAAACCTATTGCGGAACAAAGAACGCGGACAGGCGCATGCCGGGATGGTTCGGTCCGAAGGAACCGCAAGGCCGCGCATGGCTGCGCAAAGAGCCCTGCAACTTCGGCTGGGACTGGGGCCCGGTGTTTGTCACCTGTGGCATCTGGCGCGACATCGCGCTGGTGGCCTTCGACGCGGCGCGGTTGGCGGACGTGCATCTCACCCAGGATCACGCGCAAGCGCCGGGACGGGTGACCGTACACGCCGCCATCACCGCCGAGCAGGTGGGCGGCGCCGCGCTGGCCGCGACGGTGGCCATCGCGCTGGACGGCGCGCCGGTGGCGGAAACCACCGTGCCGCTGGCCGGCGGCCGCGCCGACGCCGCGCTCGCGGTGGACGACCCGCAACTCTGGTGGCCGAACAACCTGGGCGCGCAGCCGCTGTATACGGTGACGGTGACGCTCCATGATGCGGCGGGCGCCGTGCTGGACACCACGACGAAGCGCATCGGCCTGCGCACGCTGCAGCTGGACCGCCACCCCGACCAGTGGGGCGAGAGTTTCCAGTTCGTCGTCAACGGCGTGCCGTTTTTCGCCAAGGGCGCCAACTGGATTCCCGCCGACACCTTCGCCTCGCGCCTCATGTCCGCCGATTACGCCCGCCTGCTCGATGACGCCGCCGCCGCCAACATGAACATGCTGCGCGTGTGGGGCGGAGGCATCTACGAGGACGACCTGTTTTACGCGCTCTGCGATGAACGCGGTCTCTGCATCTGGCAGGACTTCATGTTCGCCTGCTCCACGTATCCCGCCTTTGACGACGCTTTCATGGCGAGCGTGCGCGCGGAAGCGGAAGATAACGTGCGCCGCCTGCGCCACCACCCGTGCATCGCCCTCTGGTGCGGCAACAACGAGCTGGAGCAGGGGCTGGTGGGGCAGGCGTGGACCGAGCACCAGATGAGCTGGGAGGATTACGGCAAGCTCTTCGACACGCTGCTGCCGGGGGTAGTGACGGCGCTCGACCCGGAACGCGACTACTGGCCATGCAGCCCGCACACCCCGAATGGCGACCGCACGAATTTCAACGATCCCACCCAGGGCGACGCCCACCTGTGGAGCGTGTGGCACGGCCGCCAGCCTTTCGAGTGGTACCGCACCTGCGAGCACCGCTTCAACAGCGAGTTCGGCTTCCAGTCCTTCCCAGAGCCGAAGACCGTCTACGGCTATACCGCGCCGCAAGACCGCAACGTCACCACCTGGGTGATGGAGCACCACCAGCGCAGCGGCATCGGCAACACCGTCATCATGCAGTACATGCTGGACTGGTTCCGCCTGCCCACCTCCTTCGAGGATACGCTGTGGCTGAGCCAGATTCTGCAGGGCATGGCGATGAAATACGCGGTGGAGCACTGGCGGCGGGCGATGCCGCGCGGCATGGGCACCCTTTACTGGCAGCTCAACGACTGCTGGCCGGTGGCGTTGGGCATCCATTGACTACCACGGCCGCTGGAAAGCGCTGCACCACATGGCGCGCGCCTTCAACGCTCCGCTGCTCGTCTCCGGTGTGGAGGACATCGCGAAGGGCACCGTCGAGGTGCATGTCACCAACGACCGCCGCGAGGCGCGAACCGCGCGCGTGGTCTGGACGCTCACCGACGCGCAGGGTACTCCGCTGGCGGACGACAGCTTCACCGTGGAAGCGCCGGCGCTGGCGAATACGCTGGCCGTCACGCTCGATCTCTCCGGCTACCTGGAGACACTCGGCCCCCGTAACGCCCTGCTCTGGCTGGAGTTGGAAACGGAGGGTGAGCCGCGCTCGACGAACCTGGTGCTTTTCGCCCGCCCGAAGCACATCGAATTGGCGGAACCGGGCATCACCGCCACGGTGGCGGAGGACGACGACGCCTTCACCGTGACTCTTACCGCCGAACGCGCCGCGCTGTGGTGCTGGCTGGAACTGGCTGACGCCGACGCCCGCCTCAGCGACAATTTCGTCCACCTGCGCCCCGGCGTGCCCGTGACGATGCGTCTGGCGCCAGCGACGCCGCTCACCCGCGCGGAGGTAGAACGACAGCTTCGCGCGCGCAGCCTGGTGGATACATATGCCGTCGGCACGCCGCTTCACGCCCGCTGATAGATTCACCGGCGGACCTGACAGGAATTCCTCGCCGGAAGGCGAAAGAGGGAGGATAGACACATCTATCTTGACCTTCGGCGAGGAGATCGGCATGCGCCAACCCAATTTCGAGAATCTGCTGCGCGTTCTGCGCTGCGAGGAGCCGGAACGGCCCACGCTGTTTGAGTTTTTCCTGAACGGGCGGCTGTACAAGCAACTGGCCGGGCCGGCGTGGCATGAGGACCCGGACCTGACGAAGCATTTCAGCAAGCTGGCAATCTGCTTTAAGGCCGCGGGATATGACTACGCCACCATTGGCGGCGCTGCTTTCGGCTTCCCGGCCGCCGCGCAAGCCCGCGCCAGCACCATCTCGCTCAACGAGGGGTTCGTCATCACCGACCGGGCCAGCTTCGAGGCCTATCCCTGGCAGAACCCGGACGACTGCGACTACTCCGGCATTGACGGCGCCGGCGCGCTGCTGCCCGAGGGGATGAAGTTCATCGTCTGCGGCCCCGGCGGGGTGCTGGAGAACGTCATCTCGTTATGTGGCTACGACAACCTCTGCTTCATGATCGCCGACGACCCCGCACTGGCGGAAGAGGTGTTCGCCGCCGTGGGGTCGCGGCTGGTGCGCCACTATGAGATCGCCGCGCCGAAGCCGGCGGTGGGCGCCTGCATCTCCAACGACGACTGGGGCTTCAAGACGCAGACCATGCTCTCCCTCGACGACATGCGGAGATACGTCTTCCCCTGGCACGTGAAGCTCGTGGAGGCCATCCACGCCGCCGGCAAGCCGGCCATCCTCCACTCCTGCGGCAACCTGGAACGGGTGATGGACGACATCATTGACGTGATGCGCTACGACGGCAAGCACTCCTACGAGGATGTCATCCAGCCGGTGGAGGATGCGTACGACCAGTACGGCGGCCGCATCGCCATCCTTGGCGGCATTGACCTGGACTTCATTTGCCGCGCATCGCTGGAGGAGATCACCGCCCGCAGCCGCGCCATGCTCGAACGCTCCCGGGGCAAGGGCGGCTACGCCCTCGGCACCGGCAACAGCGTACCCGAATACATCGAGGACGCCCGCTACTTCGCGATGACAAAGGCGGCGCTGGAGCCGGCGGCGGTATAAGGCTGGAATGTTTGCGTATTGAGCGGGTGTGCGCTACTCCGGCGCCGTCTCCGCCAGCACGGCGCCGAGGATATCGCTGGTTTCGCGGCGCTGGCCGTCTTCCCAGGCGGTCTGGAAGGCGGCTTCGCTAAGTTGCGCGCGGGCGCGCGCGAGTTCCCGGTCCCACTCACGCGCTTCGGCCGGCGTGCGGGGATAGGCGTCTCGCCCGCGCAGAGCATCGGCGACGGCCATCCAGCTTACGGCACGCGCCGCGTTTCCCAGCCCGCTCTCCGCGTATCCGAAGCGCTCGAGCAGCAGGATAGTGGTGTGCGCATCCACCTGCCGCCATTGATCGAGGATGCTCTGGCGAT
This sequence comes from Armatimonadota bacterium, assembly GCA_022708765.1. GTDB lineage: Bacteria > Armatimonadota > Hebobacteria > CAIYQO01 > CAIYQO01 > JAKIYB01. Next base: position 5,517 of record JAKIYB010000176.1, read on the forward strand.
AATGCGCGAGAGCGTCGGCATGCCGTTCCTGCGCGCGGGCGATGTCGCCCGCGCGCACACCGTTATCCGGTTCTCCGCGCAACCGGCTGTCATGCGGGCGATGGCGTGAGAAGTTAACAACTGAGCGTGTTTGCGCAGGTTTACACGCAAGGGGGCTTGTCGGACGGGAAAGTGGCGGGGAAGGTATACATGCCCGGCCCGCCGGGGATGCGAGACTATGCGTGAACACCGGGGGGCCACTCGCTCCTGATGCTGGGGTATTATACCGCTGCGGCAGCGGAAGGACAGCGTGGGCGTCCCGATGATTCGAGCAACAAGGGGAAGAAGGAGGATCTCCCGATGAGAAAAGGTTTTGTAGTTCTGATGGCGGCTTGCGTACTGGCGATCAGTACGGTCGCCTTTGCCGCGCCGCAGCCGCTGACGAATGCGGATCTGGCGCAGGTGTCCGCGGGTGCGGGCATTCTCGACTGGTTCCTAGGGACCGGTACCGGCAATCCGGCCAGCGGGCTGACCAGCCCAACCGGCACCGCGATTGCCGATGGTGAGCAGGCGGTAGCGGTAGACGGCGATGGCAGCGCGAACGCCGCCGCGGGCGCGCTGGCCGATCAAGCCGCGCAAGCGGTGAATGGCGAAGCCAACACCACCGAGCAGAATCCGACGGACAGCGCCGTGTCGTCTACCGGCGGATTGAGCGCCAATTCTCAGGATGACGGCCTGGCGCTGGCCGCAGCGGAAAACAGCCTGGCGGCCTATTCCGACAATCCGGAAGATAGCGCGGTTGCCGCCGGTGTCGGGAATGAGGCGCAGAATTTCTCTGACAACGGCGATGTGGCCAATGCCACGGACAATGCGCTGGCGATTGCCGATGCCACTGGCGCCGCGAATGCTTTCGGTGAGAACAGCCAGGCGTTCGACGGTAACGATGACGTGGCGGTGGCCAGCAATGGCGTGGCAATCGGGAATGCCGATGGCGCCGCAACAAACATTGGCGATGGGAACATTGCCATTGACGACCCGAACAACGTGATCCTGGCGCAGGACCAGGGCGTGGCCGTGCAGAACGAAGGCGAGTTGGCCTGGACGGAGAGCGGCATCGCGGTGGCGAATCCGAGCGATGTGGCGATCTCCACCGGCAGCGGCGTTGCCGCCGAGGACAGCTACTTCGCCGTGGCGTCCGAGAATGGCGCCGCCGCCAACGACAACGACGATTCGGCGGTCGCGGCAGGCACCGGCAACATCGCTATTGACGACCCGAGCGACGCGGTGGTGAACACCGGCAGCGGCATCGCGGCCGAGGACAGCGACCTGGCCATCGCCAGCGACAACGGCATCGCGCTGGAGGACAACGATGACGCCGCCAACGCGGTAGGCACCGGCAACACCGCGCTCAACGCCAGCGACAACACGGAAAGCACCATCGCGCTGGGCGGCGGCAACGCCGCCAATGCCAACGGTAACGCGCAGGCGGCTGCCGGCGACGGTAACAAGCAGCAGTACCAGGATGCCGACAACGCCATCGCGGCGATGGACAACGCCACCGTGACCGTAGCAGAGAATGAGATTGAAAACAGCACCATCGAAGATGGTTCGGCAGCGGTCGTCGGCAATGGCAACCAGGTAAGCACTCTCTATGACGACACCGACATCTCGGTAGAGACCGACGGCGGCGAACTCGAGGTGGAAGGCGTCATCGCGAAGGAAGCGGTGATCACCGATTCATTCAACACCAAAGAGGTGGAGATTGACGTGACGGTGACCATCAATGACTCCTTCAACGTGACCACCAACGCCATGGAGATCAGCGGGCAGAACGGCGTGTCCGCCATCGTGCTGGCCAACTCGCTCGGCGAGCAGTATATCGGCACGAACCTGAATGTGACCAGCGCCGCCAGCACGGTGCCGTCCGTGTCCGCTCCGGGCGTCCCGGCGGCCACCATCGGCGCGGCGACGGCCACCACCACGCTCAACCAGATCGTCGTCAACGGCAGCGAAGACATCACCGTTACCTTCTAAGTCACCTGGCTGAAGAATCCGGGGAGCCGGCGGGAGGCCGGCTCCCCACGAGGAAGGAAGGAGGGAACGATGGGCAGGAATATGAGCCGCATGCTTGGCTGCGCGGGCATCGCGCTGATGATGAGCCTGATGGCGGTGGCCGGCCCTCGTCCGATGAGCGACGATCAGCTCGACGCGGTCTATGCCGCCGGGTTCGATGTCGAAATCAGGATGGATATGGATCTGGCGGCCAGCAATCCGGATGCGCTGGTGCTGCAGGGCGGTGACCCGGAGATGTTGTCGCAGCTCTTCACCAGCGGTATTCCCCTGGCACGCAGCGCCAGCACCGGACGCAACACCGCGCTGATAGACCCGTCCGGTGCCTACATGCCGAATCTACAGAACCTGACGGTGAACAACATCAACATCACCGGCGAAGCGCTGAAAGACGCCACCACCCTGCTGAACATTTTCGCCCTGGATGGCGACGTGGCGGTAGGGCTGAATCTGAACGTGATCGTGAATCCGGTTGGCGGCAACTGGAATATCAATCAGACGAACATGAACTGGACAAATCTGCTCGTTTCGGATGCGCTCAGTACACTGGGTGCGGGCGGCGTGTTGTAAACTGAACGAGGTAGGACTTTCGTTTATGCATTCAGCGCTCACTCCCTGGATCCCTCTCCCACTCGGGG
>JAKIYB010000177.1:0-268 GCA_022708765.1 Armatimonadota bacterium
GCGGTTGGCGTGACTGGCGTGGCCGCCACCGGACGCGACTGGGGAACACCAGCAATATCAAACTGCATGCTGCTTGCCATAGTTCTCCTCCATGTGGGTTAGCGGACTGAACGGTCCTGGTACTCCGCTATCATCTCCGAATACGTGACATCCCCGACTCGGTGCCGGCGAGTCGGGGATGTGAGGGTTGGACAACGCGACTACCGCAGCATCTGGAGGATGGACTGCGGCGCGGAGTTGGCCTGGGCCATCATGGACTGGCTCGCTT
>JAKIYB010000177.1:372-4068 GCA_022708765.1 Armatimonadota bacterium
CAGGTTTTCTTTGGCGACGGAGATGCTGGCCAGGTTCGATTCCAGATTGTTCTTCTGGAACGCGCCCATGTTCACGCGGAGACCTTCCACCATCTTCAGCGCGTCTTCGATGGTGCCAAGGAGGGTATCGAAATCGGCGCCGTCCAACGTGATGCCAGAGGTGGCGGTGGAGCCGCTGTCGCTGATACCGTTCAGGGTGTCGAACAGAGCACCCTTGGCGGCGATGCTGGCTTCGGAACGCACGGTCAGCGTTGAGGCGTCATTCTGCTCCGCCTGGTTCTCCATGCGGTCCACCACGCCGATGCTGATCGCACCGCCGACGACGGTGGCTTCGAGCAGATCGGAGACATCCTGCGCGGCGGTGCCGTTCACCGTGGCGCTGCCCGCGAGCTCCGCGTTGATGAGGGCGGCATACTCGGCGTCGGTTTCCGCGCCGGCCGCGGAGGTGACGGTGATGGTGATGTGCTGGACCGTGCCGTCCGCCTTCTCCCAGGTGATGTCGAAGTCTTCGGTGCCAGCCGCGCCCAGCGCGACGTAGGCATTGCCCGAGGTGGCTTCGGCATAGGTGCCGGCCGCTGACGTGAAGCCCAGAGTGGCGGCGTGCATATCCGTATGCAGGGACAGCGCATTGCCGTCATGGTCCACACCGAACGTGGTTCCCACCGCGCTGAAGGTTGCGGTCTGACCGGCGTCGCCGCCGATCTGGAACTGCTTGCCTTCGATGCTGTCCGTACCGGTGTCATCCGAGAAGAGTTTCAGGCCGGCGAACTCGGTCTGATCGGCGATGCGATCAATCGAGGCGAGGGCCTGATCCACCTGCGCCTGGTCGGCCGCGATTTGCGTAGCGTTGCCATTGGCGCTCGCGGCGTGCAGGGTCAGGTCGCGGATGCCACGGAGCTGGGTCTCGATCTCATCGAGAGCCTTCTCACCGGTTTTGATCATGTTGACCGCATCCTGGGTGTTCTTGTAGGCGACGGTCAGACCGGAGATCTTGGTGCGAAGGGTCTCGCTGATGACGAGGCCAGCGGCGTCGTCCGACGCGCTGTTGATTCGGAAGCCCGAGCTGAGGCGCTCAATGGACTTCGCCATGGCGGCATCGTTGGTCTGCAACCACCGATGAGCACTCATGGCCGCGATGTTCTGGTTGATACGCAGTGACATTGGTTTTTCCTCCTTGACGGAAAAAGTAGAGTGTGTGACCGACGGCCGCCCATCCCCACTACCGGCACATCCGAGGCCTGTGACGGCACGTCACTCACAGTATCGGCGGGATTGCCCGGGAACTTTAACGTCTGGAGGAAAAAGGTTGACGGAAATTTTCGCGAAGCCGTTATTCCTGCTCCGGCGAAGCGGGAGTCAATGCGGATGTGAGCTCATCGGGGGTTGTCTGCGCCGTGGCGGCGCGGCGGTTTTCCGAGCGGATCGCCTGCAGAAGCTCCCGGCGGTAGATGCCGACTGCGCGCGGGGCGTTGATCCCCAGGCGCACCTGGTCCTGGCTCAACTGCACCTGCACCAGTGTGACGTCAATCTCCTCGCCAATGGCGATGCTATGCCCGAGTTTACAGGTGATAATCCGCATGACGCTCCGGACGGCACGCGCGGTGCCGTACTATAATATTAAAAGGCGCGCGGTCCGGTGTCAAACGGTTCAGGCGGCGCGCATCAACGCATGGCGCACGGAGTACGGAGAATCCGCCAGGACGACCTGGGCGGCAAGGCGAGCATGGGTATTCACCACAATCGGTCCGACCAGGTTTGTGGTCATCTCGCGCTCACGTATCGTCACCAGCGTGAGCACCGCGGCCTCATTCGGATCACGTAAGCCGATGCGCCCGGCATCGGCGGCCGGGACGGTGATGTCGTAATCGGCGAAGAATTCATATGGGTTGATAACAACGAACGCCAGTTCGGGAATGGTGACCACCTGCAGCCAGCGGAACGGACTGTCGGGCGCGTGGGGTATGAGGCAGTATTCCGTAACCTCTTCAAAACCCAGCAGGCCGCTGGTCAGCGTGATGACCTGCGCGTCATCCACATCAATTTCGCCGAAACGCGTGGTCTGTACCTTCATCATGCGCTCTCCCACCATGTTACTTCAACCAGTATAGCAGACCGCCGTTCATCAGCGAACTGGCAACATAGCTGGCGGCCTGGTAGACATTCTCCTGCTCTTTCAGATGGACGATAGCTTCGGTAATATCCGCGGATTCAACCGAACCCAGCAGATCCTGCAGCACCAGACCAGTCTGGGTCAGGTGTGACGACGCAAGCTCAACCTGTTGCAACCGCGTGCCGGTTTCCGCGCGCACGGAAACGAGACGGGTGGCGTGCTGATCAAGGTCGGCCAGCGACTGCTGCAGCCCATCGCTGTCCCCGGTGCGTACCTGCCCGCTCATCGCCGCCAACGTGGTAAAGAGATCGGGCAGCGTAGCGTCAGCGGCACCGCCCATGTTGAAAACGACATCACCGGCATGATTGACGGTGAGCGACATCCCCTCGCTCATCTCGACACTTTTTGCACCATCATCCCCCGCGTAGCCTATTGCGCCAGGCACGCCGGTGAACGGGCTGGTGAGCGTCTGGAAACCGGCAAAGAGATAATGCACCCCATCGGTGCTATTCGCGGCCTGCTTGACGCCGTCAATGAGCTGGTCTAGTTGCCGGGCGTAGGTTTCGCGCGCTTCCGCGGAAAGAGGATTCGCCGCGGCGACACCGATGGAGCGCGCCTCGCGCACGAGACGCTGGAGTGTATCGAGAGCGGTGTCCTCGCTCTTCAGCCAGGACTCCGCGTATTTCACCGTCTTCTCAAACATGGCGGTCCTCGCCAGGCCGGAACGCAGCATGGCGGCGCGCAGCGCGCCATCGGGATCGTCGGACGGTTTCTGCAGGCTGATGCCGCTGGAGACTTCCGACTGCAACCGAGCCATGCGCGCGGACACGCGCGAGAGGTGCGACGCCAGATTTCCCGTCATCATATTATTGGCGATCCGCATAACAATCCCCCTCACCGCACACCGAGGCGATCAATAATCGTGCGCACCATCTCGTCCGCGACGGTAAGCACCCGCGCCGATGCGTCGTACGCGCGCTGGAAGATGAGAATATTCATCATCTCTTCGTCCAGATTCACCCCGCTGGTTGCCATGATCTGATTATCGAGTTGTGTCTGCAGCGTTGACGCCGCTTCCCGCGCGGTGGTGGCGCCGCGCACCGCGTGACCGATCTGTCCGAGCATCGAGGCGGCGGCCTGTCCCAGTGTCTGGTTGCCGATCAGCGGTTGCTCGGTGACTAATGCCAGTTCCGCGGCTAATCGGCCATCACCCGTGGCGCTGGCGACCCGCGTGGCGGCGATGGCGCGCGTATCTGCGGTGATGGCGGCATTGACACTGATGCTGCCGGCCGAATTGCCATCGAAAAAGGCGCCGGCGGGTGTGCCCTGCATCGTCATTCCCGTCTGGTGCAAGGCATTGACCGTGGAAGCCAGCGCGCTGGCAATGGCATCGAGCTGCCCCAGGTAATCAGGAATGACGGTATCGCGCATCTGAAAGAGACTGGCAATCTCGCCGTTGCGAACCTGCGCGGTTGCGCCGTCACTCCAGGCAATTTCCCAGCCGCTCGCGCCCATACGGTAGGTTAAGTGGTTGGCAGCGTTATCCTGCACGAGTGGCCGCCCATCAAGGTTAATAATGAGACCGG
>JAKIYB010000177.1:4140-8194 GCA_022708765.1 Armatimonadota bacterium
TCCGCTGATATTCCCGTTCAACTCGGCCAACTCATCCGAGAGCTGGTTCAAACGGGTGACGCGCGCGCTGATGGAAGCATCCATGGTGGCGGACAGATCCGTTAACTGCTTCGCGAGGTTATTGAACGTCGTCGTCAGGTTCGCCGCTTCTCCCTGCACAAGCGACCGCGATCCCTGCTCTTCGGGATATACGGATAACTGCTGCCAGGCGCTGAAGAAACGGTCGAGCATGGTGGTCAGGTTCAACTCGCTGCTGGGCGCGAGGAACGTCTCGATTTGCTGGAGGGTCTTCGCCGCGGTATCCCACCGGCCACTCTGTCCTTGAATATTACGGATTTGCTGCTGCAGATAGACATCCTGCATTCGCTGGACGGTCACCACGTCTACCCCGGTGCCGACGAGATTGCCCACCGCGACGGTTGAACCGCCGGAAGGCATCGAAGGTGGGTTGGCGCGCATCACCGCTTCCTGGCGATGATAACCGGGGGTGGCAAGATTCGCCACGTTGTGCCCGGTTACATCCAGGGCCTTCTGCTGGGCTAATAGCCCCGTTAACGCAGTCCGGATGGTATCAAATGTTGACACGCTTGCCTGCCTGGCGCATTACGCGCAGCTATTCATCAGCAACCGGGCGCCATTCCGGTGCGCGGATGGACTGGCGGGCGCATACGGATGCGGGCCATCCTTCGCCTGCCCGATGACTTTGAGGGTAAAATCCACGTAACGCAGCGCCTGCTGCGCGAGGTGCCAGTTGACGCGGCCTTCCCGCTGGACGGTGTCAGCTAATTCCGTGAGGAGGCGTGCCCGGCGCTGGAGACGGCTGCCCGCTTCCGCATCCAGGCGTGGAAGGAGATCGCTCAACGCGGAGTGCGCGGGCATTTCAAGACTGCAAGCAAGGTCTTCCAGCGCGGTGAACGTCTGCGTACTAAGCCACGCCTGGCGTGCCAGCAGCTCCGCCTGCTCGCGGGTAACCGTATCTAACTCGGCGATGCCCGCGGTGAGCAGGCATTCCCGCTCCCGCATGCACAGGTCCAGAAGGCGTGACAAACCGTCCCGCTGGGCGTCCAGCAGGCGTTCCAGTTGCTCGAGGGCTTGCATGGTGACTCCCGTCGCTACTTCTGACTTAACCGCGCCTGGCGGCCTTCGATGAGGATTTTCTCTGCTACCTGCTCCGCAGGAGCCTGATACGTCCCGTCTTCGATGGCTTTGCGCAGGGCTGCCACCTTCTCTTCGCGAATCTCTGGCGTCTGGGCGATGGCATCACGCGCCGCCGCAACCGCCTCAACATCGCTCGAGAGGTGCACGGTATCCATCGGCTGGGTAGCGCCGGTCGCCGCGGCCGGAGCGGTCTTTTTCACCTTCTCCGTCTGCATCGGCGTCACCGGTCCAACCTGGGAACCCGTGATTTTCATCGCTCGCCTCCTGCCCGGCCCACAAATGCCGAGCCTGCCATTTCACTGTATCGGCACTCCGCCATGCAGACTTTAGCCCTGCGCGGAAAAAAGTTCAACTTTTTTTCCCGCGGACGGCGCGTCGCTGGCCGTGAGTTGGCGATACAGCATCGCCGCCAGACCGGTGGGAGAGCTGCGCGCGATCACTTTCGCGTATTCGCCGTCCAGCATCTCCTGGAAGAGCGTTTCACCCTCGCCATGCGGGATGAGGCCATCATCGGGAATACTGGCGCGCATTTCGCGCAGCAATTGACTGAAAAAGAGCGTTTCCACGTCGGCGCACACTTCACGCAGACGACGATTGTCTCCGTCGGGAGACAATAACGGTACGTGAACAGAATGGGCAATCGGTGATGGCAACATCGCTCTCCCAATACGATAGCGTTGCGCGTGACATGATTATTTTCGACAGGGATTACCGGAAGCTTAAATCGAGAGTTCGCGCCGCCTCCTGAAACGCCGCGGGGGAACGCCAGGCCGCCACGGCGCCGCGCTCCCCCGCAAAACGTTGAAGTGGTTACGCTGTTAGACCTGGTCATATCCGGTCAGGGGACGATACCAGATGTTGCGGAAGCGCACCAGGTCGCCATGGTCCTGCAGGCGCAGCGGCAGCGCGTCTGCATGAGGCGCATACGAGGCAAGCTGGCGATGCTGGGTTGGCCCCTGCAGTTCCTGCGCGTGGTGAATGACTATGTTGTTGAGCAGCACCGTCACCCGCGCGGGCTTAATCAGCGTGTCGCCCTCGAACTTGGGCGCTTCCCAGATGATGTCATAGGTCTGCCATTCGCCGGGTTTGCGGCAGGCATTCACCAGCGGGGGATACTGGCCGTAGATGGCGCCGATGGTGCCGTCGGGATAGGTCGGATTCTGATAGCAGTCCAACACCTGAATCTCATAGCAGCCCATCAGAAAGATGCCGCTGTTGCCGCGCCCCTGGCTCTCGCCCTTCACCACTTCCGGCGTGGCCATTTCCAGGTGAAACTGGGCATCGCCGATGAGGGTAGTGGTCTGAATGTCGCCAGTGGAAGGCACCACTTCCATATAGCCGTTTTCCACTTTCCACTGCGCCGGGGCACCGTCGCGCACCGCTACCCAGCCGGCGAGGCTGCCGCCATCGAAGAGCATGATCGCGTCGGATGGCGCGCCACAGCAGGCGGCGCCGGGCGTCACAATGCGCGGCTGCGGCCGCGTGCCGTCGTGCACCTTGTAGGTCGAGCCGGGGATGACCGGGGTATCGTCGTAACCGAGATTTGCCATGTGATGTCTTTCCTTTCCCAGAGAGTAGCGCTATCGCCTTGACGTTATTCTCGCCTGAGCAGGCGCATTCCTTCTGCTCACCAGTAAAACAGTTTCGGTATGAGACCCGCGCGAAACATATGCGCCACCGATCTCTAAATTCCTGCTCCGCCCGGCAAGATGATCCGCATGGTGATAGACATGCACCCGAAAAGCACGTCATAATGCAGGGGATGTTATGCTTGCTGACACGTTGATATCGCTGTCAACAGCATCCGGTGTGTCCGTTGGACCCGTCGTGTCCCTGGAAAGAGACGTCTGGCCGGTTTGTCTCCTATGGTTTTAGTATTACTACCGTCTTTCATCCCCTACCCCCCCTGAAAGGAGGGCGCGAATGAGAGCAAGGACGCTGAAGCTCTTTGATATATGAATAGCGCTATGCTCGGTATCCGGTTGGTCTGCTTGAACCGGTGCGTCCCTGCGGAGGGACGCCTGGCCGCATGGCCTCGCAGGGGGTACTGCAGTGCCCGCATTCCCTATTTATATGCCAAAGAGCTTCAGCGTGCGTATGCTGGTTCGCCGCCTTCTTCAGGGGCTGGCAAAAGGGATGTGCGGTAGTAGTATAAGAAAACGATCTCACAATGAATCGTAGCCGGATCGCGGAGAATTTGTCGTGGCTGGCAAGGCGGGTGTTCGAAAAGTGTATGAGGTCAGCCATGCTCGGACAGCCACCGCCGCCAGGATGGCAAGTCCCGATGGCGTCGCACAGGAGTGCGACAATCGGGACGCCCCCAGACGCGAAAAAGACCCGTGAGACGGCTGCGAGACATTGTGAGATGGTTACTTAACGAATGGGGAAAGTCTCGTGGGGGGTATGTCAATGCCCGTGTCCCTCCACCATCACGGCAATAATATGTCAAAGAGCATTACCAACCCGGAGATCAAACATGCCTCAGCTCAACCGCAACTGGCCGGTCATTGCCAGCTATGATGCGCATCACCTGCGCCGTATCGCGCTGCCGCTGGGCGGCATCGGCACCGGCACCATCTCGCTGGGCGGGCGCGGAGATTTGCGCGATTGGGAATTGCTCAACCGCCCGGCGAAAGGCACGACCTCCCCACAGCGTAGCGCCTTCTTCGCCCTCTACGCAAAGGCTGGCGGCGCACCGCCCGTGACGCGCGCACTGGAAGGACCGATTGACGTCGAGGATTACGAAGGCGCCAGCGGCTGCCCGCTGCCCAATCACGGCCTGCCGCGCTTCCGCCACTGCGGCTTTCACGTCGCCTATCCGCTGGCGCAAGTGCTGCTCAACGACCCCGATGTGCCGGTGACCGTACGCCTGGACGCCTTCAACCCCTTCATCCCC
>JAKIYB010000178.1 GCA_022708765.1 Armatimonadota bacterium
GGCGTTGCTGACGATGCACGCGCCCAATCCCGCCGCGCCCAGCGCCGCCACCCAGGCGGCGATCTCCGGGCATATTTGCAGGCTTTTCCAGGGGGTGAGGGTGTTGTCGAGGTCGAGCAGCACGCCGCGGATGCCGCGCGCCAGCAGCACGCCGGGGTCCAGCATGTCAACGCGCGCGATCATCAGGTCAGGTTGCCAGTAGGGTGACATGGTTGAATGCTCGATTCTCACGTTTCTGGAGGGCGAGACTCCGTCGAGCCGCGCGCGTAGATATCGGATACGACTCGCGAAAGACGATTGCGCGTAGCACCCGCCCAAAGGTTACGTAGAGATGCTGTCACGGTCCTTACGCGCGCGGCTCGACGGAGTCTCGCCCTCCAGGGTAAGGTATGCTACAGCGTGCGGTCCAGCACCACCCCCACCGGGAAAGTCGGGCTCATGCCTTCGTCCACCCAGTCCATCGCCTCTTTCGGCGACTTGCCCCACCAGGTGGGACAGGTGCAGAGCAGCTCGACCAGGCTGAAGCCGCGGCCGTCAAGCTGCACCTGAAAGGCTTTGGTGATGGCTTTCTTCGCCGCCATGATCGCCTTCGGCGAATGGAGCGACTGCCGGGCGATGTAGGTGGCGCCGTCGAGGGTGGCGAGCATCTCGCTGACGCGGATGGGATAGCCGGCCAATCCGGGCTCGCGTCCCAGCGGCGAGGTGGAGGTTTTCATGCCTTCCAGCGTCGTGGGCGCCATTTGCCCGCCGGTCATGCCATAGACGGCGTTGTTGATGAAGATGACGGTGATCCTCTCGCCCCGCGCGGCGGCGTGAATCACCTCGGCGATGCCGATGGAGGCCAGGTCGCCGTCGCCCTGATAGGTGAAAACCACGGCATCCGGGCAGGCGCGTTTCACGCCGGTGGCCACCGCCGGCGCGCGGCCGTGCGCGGCTTCCAGCATATCCACGTTGAAGTAGTCATAGGCGAAGACCGCGCATCCCACCGGGCAGATGCCCACCGCGCGGTCCAGCACCGCCATCTCCTCCAGCACCTCCGCCACCAGCCGGTGGGCGATGCCGTGCGAACACCCCGCGCAGTAATGCATCGGCGTCTCGCAGAGGCCCGCGGTGCGGGCGAAGGTTTTATTCGGGGTATCAGTTGTCGCTACCATAATTCCTGGTCCATTCACGCCGTCGCCGGCGCCGCCAGCAGCTCGCGGATCATATCTACCGTAATGTCCGCGACGGACGCGCAGACGCGGTGGGCGGCGCCGACGCGGGTGGGGTCGCCGATGCCGATGGCGCGCATGCCGCCGGCCAATGCCGCCCGCACGCCGGCTTCCGCGTCCTCCACCACCACGCAGTGGGCGGGCATCACGCCCAGACGCGCGGCGGCGATGAGGAAGAGCTCGGGGTCGGGTTTCGCCTTGTCTACCAGCGAGCCGTCCACCAGCCCGTCGAGCAGGTCGCCGATTTCCAGCCGCTCCACCACGCGGCGGGCGTTTTTGCTGGAGGACGCCACCGCCGCCGGGATGCGCGCGACGCGCAGCGCCAGCAGCAACTCCCGCGCGCCGGGCAGCAGGTCGGCGGGGGTGACGGTTTCGATGGCCGTCACGTATTCGGCGTTCTTCGACGCGCAGAAAGCGGCCTTCTCCTCATCAGAGAAACGGTCCGCGTGCGCGCCAAGCAGCAGCCGCAGCGAATTCTCGCGATCCACCCCGCGCAGCGCCTCGTTCGTCCCACGGTCAAAGGGCACGCCGATGCGGTCGGCCAGCGCCTGCCACGCCCGGTAATGATATTCCGCGGTGTCCACCAGGACGCCGTCAAGATCAAAGATCACGCCGATCATGTGTTAGTCCCAAGTCCGGGATTCACCTCTCCCCCCAGCCCCCTCCCCTACTTGGTGAGGGGGAGAAAGTGGGATATTCCGGATATGTTTTCTGTTTTCGCTTCCCTCCCTTTCCAGGGGAGGGGCTGGGGAAAGGTTTACCCTCGTATCACCTTTTCCATCGCGTTCGCCACTTCGTCAGGGGTGGGCACCACGCCGCCAGTGCGGCCGTAGAAATGGACGGGCACGCGGCCTTCCACGGCGAGGCGGACATCCTCTACCATCTGCCCCAGGCTCATCTCCACCACCAGCAGGTGTTGCGCACGGTTGGCGAGGGCGCTGATCTGCTCATACGGATACGGGAAGAGGGTGATGGGGCGGGCGAGGCCGGTGCTGATGCCGCGCGCCTCAAGCTGTTCCATCGCCGTCATGCAGACACGGGCGGCGCTGCCATACGCGACGAAGACCGCTTCCGCGTTGTCGGGAATCTCTTCGGTATAGCGCACGTCTTCGCGGGCCATTTGCGCGTATTTCTCCGCCAGGCGCAAGTTCACCGCTTCCAGGTCTTCCGGGATGATGTAGAGCGAATTAATGACCGTGCGCGATCCCTTGCGCGTGCCGCGCGCGCCCCAGGGCAGCGGCGCGGGCATGGGCAGCGGTTCGCGGGTGAGGCTTACCGGTTCCATCATCTGTCCGAGCACGGCGTCGGCGAGGATGAGCACGGGATTGCGGTACTTCTCCGCCAGGTCGAAGGCATCGCGGGTGAGATCATAGAGTTCTTGCACGGTGGCGGGCGCCAGCACCAGCGTACGGTAATCGCCGTGGCCGCCGCCGCGGGTGGATTGGAAATAATCGGACTGCGCGGGGGCGATGTTGCCCAGGCCCGGCCCGGCCCGCTGTACGTTGACGATCACCATCGGCAGCTCGCTGGCGCAGAGGTAACACATCCCTTCCTGCTTCAGGCTGATGCCCGGACTGCTGGAGGAGGTCATCGCCCGCACGCCGGTGGCGGCGGCGCCGTAGACCATGTTGATGGCCGCCAGCTCACTTTCCGCCTGTACGAACACGCGACCATGCTGGGGCATCAGCGAAGACAGATACTCGGGAATCTGGTTTTGCGGGGTGATGGGGTAGCCGAAGAAACAAGCGCAGCCGGCATCAATAGCCGCGCGGCAGATGGCCTCATTTCCCTTCATCAACTGGCGCGGAGTGGTCATGGGTCACTTCTCTTCCGATGGCACGGACGGCGCGTCCCTGTAGACTTCAATGCAGACGTCGGGACAGACGAGAGCGCAGATACGGCAACCGGTACAGCGATCGGGATCAATCTGTTCCACCGGATGTACCCCCCGGCGGTTCATCCCCTCCGCGCATCCCAGCGACTCGCGGGGACAATATTCTATGCAGAGCAGGCAGCCCTTACAGCCCTCGGCATTAATGGTGACGTAAGCCATAGCGTATGTTCCTGACGTGTGGCTATTGTAGCACGAATCCGGGGGAATGCGAAATGGCGTGGGGGGAAGGGAGGGGTAAAAACGATGACGATTCGGGAGAACGCCAGCCCGCCCTCCCGGAAGTTTCGAGAGGGCGGGTTGATCTGATCAGTGCTTCATGATGGTTGGCGTGGGGCCGGGGAATCGCGGGGACGGCAGCTCACAATTTAATCGAATGATAAGTTCACGCTGTTCCTGCCGCTTGCGCTCTGTTTCGCGCTCGTCTTCATCGGTCCACATCGCCACGTCCCAGAAGGGACGGCGATCCTCGTCCATCGTCCTCACCTCCTTTCCCGCGAAAGGTCGCGTTCTATGAACGCATCCCCCCATTGCCGGCGGCCGACCGGTCCGTCCGGCAGTGGCCGGGATTGTTATTCGGGTTATTCCCCACTTCCGCCAGTTTTAATATTAAAGTTTTTTAATCTAATGTCCGCAGCGCGTCCATCACGCTGTCGGCAGAGCCGTAATAGTGCTCGGGCAGCGTTTCCAGCCGGCGAAGCGCATCCTCCGGATACCCTTCACGGCGCACGAAGGCGATCAGCTCTTCTTTCGATGCGGGGTAGCTGGCCCGCATGATGATGGTGTGAATTTCCTGCAAGGTCATCATACACTCGTCCTCCCGTACATACGGATAGCCAATCCGCGCTCCCAGTATGCGGATTGTCAATCCGCGACCGTGGTGGCACAATACAGCCTATGATGGAAACACTGCTGGTAGCGACACAGAATCGCGACAAGGCGCGGGAAATCGCGCAGGTGCTGGGCGACTTGCCGGTGCGGGTGGTGACGCTGGCGGATGTCGCCCCCGACCTCGACATCGCGGAGACCGGCGCGACGTTCATGGAGAACGCGCGGTTGAAAGCGCAGGCGGCGGCGCGGGCGACCGGTCTGACGGCGCTGGCGGACGATTCCGGGCTGGCGGTGGACGCGCTGGGCAGCGAGCCGGGGGTGCATTCCAAACGCTTCGCCCCCACCGACGCCGCGCGCAACGCGAAAATCCTCGAGGCATTGCGCGACGTGCCGGATGACCGCCGCGCCGCGCGCTTCCACTGCGCGGTGGTCATCGCCAATCCCGACGGCGTGCTGGCGGAGATCGAGGAGACGGTGGAAGGCGTCATCATCCGCGCCCCGCGCGGCGAAAACGGCTTCGGCTACGACCCCATCTTCCAGCCGTTGGGCGAAACGCGCACCACCGCCGAGATGACGACCGCCGAGAAAAACGCCATCAGCCACCGCGGTAAGGCTTTTCGGAAGGCGGCGGCGTGGCTGCGGGCGCGGTGGGGGTGAAGATTCTGGAGGACGTGTCGAGCACAAGTATACCCTACTCTATCACCACCAGCAGGTGCTCGGTGAATTCCGGCAGGTAGACGCACAGGCTGCCGGGAGCGCGGTCTATGGTGACCGGGTCGCCGGTGACGGGATTCCAGGCACGGCCGCGGCAGCCTTCACCGGGAATCTCCACCCAGATATCGCGCAGCGGGATGGGATCGTCGCAGATAGACTCGAACGAGTAGCGGTCACGGCGGGCGGCGATGAAGGGCTGAGCCTGCAGGATAAGGCGGCCGTCCTTTTCGCCCAGCGACAGTTCCACGATGCCCGGCGCGTTGGTCCGCAGCGCGCGGGCGTCGTCAGGCTGGAAAGACGCCAGCAGGTTGCGCAGCAGCGCGCGGTGGGCGAAGTAGCCGGTGTGCAGATAAGCGGCGAAGAGCTGCGGGGCGATGAGGATGGCGGCGCCGTTCCCCACCCGCGTCAGGCCGACCGCCGGACCGGCCACATGGTCGGCGGGGCCGTGGAAGTGGCCGTAGTGGTGCTCGCGGGCGCGCACGCAGGCGGAACGCCAGGAGACGGCCAGCGGCTCGACCTCCGGCGCGAAGGCGGCGTCCATCGCCGGCACGTGCAGGTAGTGCGGGAAGGCGGGCAGGTCCTCGCTCCGCGCGCGGGTGTCCGTCGCCTCGATGAATTCACCCTGGTCCGCCGACGGCGCGCAAGCGGCTACGCCGAGCATCGCCTGCCAGGCGGCGCGGGCGGCGTCATCGGTTGGCGCCAGGCCGTGCGCGGAGGCGACCAGCGTGCCGCCGCGCTCGAGGAAGGCGCGCACCTGTTCCACGAACTCTCCTCCGAAGAAGCCGTTGGTGACGACGAGCAGGTTATACGGGTCCAGCGAATCATTCGGTGACACCAGTTCGTACTGATAATGCTCCTCGATGAGCATCTTGCAGGCGCCCTTGTAGGCGTCGTTGGCCAGCGAGAAGGGGCTATTCAAGTCGTTGACGGCGGCGTTCGCTTCCTCGCCCTGCGGCACCAGCACCGCGGCATCCACGCGCGGCGTCATCCCCACGCAGTAGGGCTGACGCGGCTCGATGAAGCGAAAGGCGTCGCCGATGACGGCATACAGCGCGGGGTCGAGCTTGCCGCTATTCGGCAGATGATCGCCAATGCAGCTCGATAATCCGGCCAGCAGGTGCATGCCCAGCGTCACCTTGAGCTGCGCGGGAGACGCCACCGTGCCGAAATCGCCCCAGTTTTTCAGGAAGCGGCCCGTAATGCCCACGCAGGGCAGGCCATACTTGCGGAAGTAGCGGGCGGCCATGGGAAAATACTGCCATCCGGTCTGGAAAGCCAGCGACTCCAGGTAGAATTCGCTTAGCGCGCCATGCGCCTTCTCCGCTTCACCGAAGGCGTTGAACGGCCCCATTTCCAGCCGAAGGCCGGGCTGGACGCGATCCATCAGCGCGCGCAGGTCTCGCGCCACCTGCTGATTCGTCTCGGCGTTGAACCGGCCGTGCTCAGCGTGGTTATGCGGATCAAGGCCAGCGGCGCGCATCTTCGCCAGGCAGGCGTCGCAGAAGCAGCTATTCGGCAGATAGCCGGGCATGTCCACGAAAACGCCGTCCACCGGATATTTTTCCAGCACCTCCGCGCAGTGCGGCAGGAAGAATTCGTCAATCAGCTCGCCGCGGTTGGGGCAGAGCCAGGTCCAGAAGAGCTCGGAGCCGTCCTGCAGAAGCTGGCTGTTCACCGGGCTGCCGTCCGGATGCACCGCCGCCCACTCGGGGTGCAGCCGCGCCTGCACTTCATTCACGTTCTGGCTGAAGTAGGCCAGCAACTGCACCGGTCGCTTCGCGCATTCTACGGCGATTTTGCCAAAGAGGTCGAAGGCCAGTCCGGGGTGCCGCCGGCCCGTCGCGGTGTCGAAGTACGAGTTCCCGTGGTGGCACAGCGCGAAGACGGCGATGCTGTTCACCCCCGCCGCTTCCAACGTATCGAAGAACTCGACGGCGTCGAACTGCTCGCCGACGGTAACGAAATCTGGCGTATGAAAGTCCAGGTGAATCTGGCGCAGATTGTAGTACCATTCGGGAAAGGCAGGCATGACGGCTCCGTTTCGGATTGTGGGTTGGCGATATTGTAGCATAAGTGGGGCTGGAAGGGTTATTACCCCCCGTTACCCCCTAAGTTTGCGCATTTTCGCAAAATGGCGGGTAATGGTTTTTCACTCGACCACCCGCGCGGCCCTAAAGCGCCTCACTACCGAGCGGCGCCCCGTGATGCTCTTTGATATTTGCATAGCGTTATGGTGGGGAATGCGGGCACTGAAGTACCCCCTGCGAGGCCATGCGGCCAGGCGTCCCTCTGCAGGGACGCACCGGTTCGAGCAGACCAACCGGGTGCCGAGCAGAGCGCTATTCAAATATCAAAGAGCATCACGGGGCCTGGGCGGAGAACTCCGGCCGAATACAGTGAAAATAATAGATTGTTTTTTTGCAAAAAGTAGGCATACGCCCTCCTGTACGGTAATATTACTTGAGGCGGGAACGGTTCCCATCGCCATTCTTTTGTCACGGCACGAGCGGCAGTATAACATAAAAACTCCTGTTTGCAAAAACGTCTCATATCTGTCCAAAATATGCTTTGAGTCCCGTTCAATTGGTGGGATGGGGGTGCATCCAGCCGTCCGCGCGTCCCTGCCGGCGCTCACCCCTCCCCGGCCTAAAGGCCACCCCTCCCCCGGCCGCCATCCTGGCTGGGAGAGGGGAAACGGCACAGGGCACGAACGGTAGGCTTCCTATTTTGGACAGATGTTTTGTCAAGCGGGCGTTTGTCTGAACCTTGATTTTGGGGATTTGAGGATTGCCTTGATTGGGGAAGCGTGGTGAGCGGGCGGGGCTCCATCGAGCCGACGCCGGGGGAGGGGCATAAAATGGTCCCCATTTCACGCTCACGGCGGATGAGACTTCTACCTGGCGCTGACTCGGCGGAGTCTCGCCCGCTGGAGGAACGTTCACTTTTTCAATATCCGAACGCTACTTCCCCCGCCGCTCAAGGTATGGGGGTTAGGCCGCTTTGCTGCATAGCGTACTACGAACGAGCGCTTATGAGAACAGGAGAAAATATGCTCACTCCCTGGAAACGCATACCCTTTTCGCCGGAGGACGGCGGGTGCTGGATTGTCGCCGGCGATATTGATGGGGACGGCGAGGTGGAGATTGTCACCGCGCGCAACGTTGACGAAAACGACGTGCATTACACCTGCACGGTGGGCGCCTACAAGCTGGACGGCTCGCGGCTGTGGCAATGGGGCGTACCCGGCGGGGGACGGGCGAAGCTGCACCACGACGTTGCCTGCCAAATCCATGATTGGGACGGCGATGGCCGCATGGAAGTGGTGCTTTGCGCGCAAACGGAGCTGGTGGAGCTGGACGGCGCCAGCGGGCGGGAGAAACGCCGCCTGCCGCTGCCCCCGCAGGCGTCCGATTGCCTGGTCTTCTGCGATCTGTCCGGTGTCGGATACCCCTCCGACGTGCTGGTGAAGACGCGTTACGGGCAGATCTGGGCTTACTCCTACGCCGGGGAACGGCTGTGGAGCGTCGAGCGCCCCGGCGGGCAC
>JAKIYB010000179.1 GCA_022708765.1 Armatimonadota bacterium
GGTTGAGCAAAATTTCGTCTACCCCTTCTACCGAGGTGAGCAATGACTACCACCCGTGCAAGATTGCCCTATATAAATAAGGAGTACGACGCCATCCGGCAGGAGTTGGTCGCGCGCATCCCGCAGTTGACCGACCGCTGGACCGATTTCAATGAGTCTGATCTCGGCATCGTCCTGCTGGAACTCTTCGCCGGCGTGGGCGACATGCTGGCGTACTACCTCGATGCGCAAGCGGCGGAATGCTATCTGCCCACCGCCCGGCAGCGACAATCGATCATCAACCTGTGCGCGCTGGTGAATTACCGGCTGCACAGTGCGGTCGCCGCGACCACCCGGGTGCGCTTCACCCTCGGGCAGCCCGCCCAGCGCGATCTCACCATTCCGGCGGGCACCGTCTGCCGCGCACAAGGGGTGAGCGATCCCATCAGCTTCGAGACGGTGAGCGATCTGGTCATTACGGCCGGATTGACCGACGGCGAGGTGAATGCCCGGCAAGGCACACGACGCACCGAGGTGTTTCAGGGCACCGGACAGGCGTTCCAGCGGCTGGTGCTCACCAATGCCGGTGTAGCGTATGGCACCATCAGTCTGACGGTGAACGGGGTCGCCTGGCAGGAGGTGGAACACTTCGCGGACAGCACGCCGGCAGACCGGCATGTCCGCATCGATCTCGATGGCCTCGATCAGACCCTCCTCACCTTTGGCGATGGCAAATTCGGCGCCATGCCACCCTCCGGCAGCACCATCGCGGTCACGTATCTCACTACGCAAGGCCCGGAAGGTAATCTCGCGCCGCATCTGATTACGGAACTGCCCAGTCCCATCCTGGTCGATGGCCAGCCGATTACGGCGACGGTTGATAACCCCATTCCCGCCACCGGAGGTGCCGACACCGAGTCCCACGAGCATGCCCGACTACTGGCGCCGGCGGTGTTGCGCTCCACGTGGAAGGCGGTGACGAAGGCTGATTATCAGGCGCTCTGCACCACCTTCCCCGGTGTGGCGAAAGCGCAGGTGCTCGATCTGAATGACGACACCACCATGCGCATCTATACCGTGCGCGTGGTCATCGCCCCGGAAGGCGGCGGGATGCCGTCGCCGCAGTTGAAAGCCGATCTGCGCGCCTTCTTGGAAGCCCGGCGCATGGTGACTACCGACATTTACGTTGATGAACCCGCCTATCGCGCGGTGCCGGTGGCGGCGACCCTGTATGTGTATCCCGACCAGGATGCCGACCAGGTGCGCCAGCGCGCCTCGCTCGCGCTCACGGACCACTTCACCTTTGACCGGCAGACGTTCGGACGTGCGGTCTATACATCCGACCTGATCGCACTGCTCGACGGCGTCGCCGGGGTGAGCCACGTGATCCTGCATAATCCCACGGTCGATGTGGCGCTGGCCGCGCGGGAGATTGCCACGCTGGGCACGATCACCCTCACGACGGAGGTAGTGCGCTGATGCCGACCTGGACGGAACGCCTGGAGGGGCTGCTGCCCGACCTGTATCTGCTGGAAGATACGCGCAACGACTTGCGGGCGCTGCTGGGCATCCTCGGCCCGACACTGGATGATCTCACCGCGAAGATCGCGGGCTTGCCGAGCCTAGCGTCTGTCGATGTCTGCCCGCCCGACTTCCTTACCTTCCTCGCGGGGCTGGTCGGCGTGACGTATGACCCGACCCTCGATCCGGCGCCTCAACGACGGGACATCCGCGAGGCGATTGAGCGCTACCGGCGCATCGGAACCCTCGCGGGCCTGCGGCGCGACCTGCTGGCGCTGGGATGGCAGGGCGAGATCATCGAAACGCACCGGCAGGTACTGCGGTTGGGGACGCGCGGTCGGCTGAATCGGCAAAAGCTCCCCGGCCAACGCTACAACCTGGGCATTTATGGGGTGACCGGGGTCGCGCCCAGTGATGACGCGATCCATGCGGTGCTGGAACGGCACCATCCCGCGGGCACGCGGCGGTGGACGGAGGAGTAAGGACATTCTATGGTGATCATTGGCGACAGCTTCGATGCGACAAAGGGCTATAAACGCATCCACTTTTGCGAGGATCGCGACCTGCTCGATACGGAACTGAACGAACTCCAGGAGATCGCCATCTACGAGCGGCGGGCGTTGCTGGATCGCGTCTATGCGCCGGGTACCATCCTGGAGGGGTTGGTCGCCACGGGGCAAGGGCAGACGCTGGAAGTCACGGATGGCCTTCTCTATCTGGACGGGCATGCCGTGTCGGTGCCAGGCACCATCCTTACCTGCGAGGCGACCGGGGTGCAGACGATCTGGGTGGATGTCTTCCGGCGCACCATCACGGCGGCGGATGATCCGTCGCTCGTGAATCCGCTCACCGGGGAACCGACCGCCGAGCGAGAAAAATGGATCGCCACGCTGCAGACGCGCGATACCACCAACGATCCGCTGCCCGACGGGGCGACCGGACGCACCGTGGTGGCGATCATGACCTATGACCCGGTCACCGGGGAGATCATTCGCCTGCAGCCCCGTCCGCTCACCGCGGGCGATGCGACGCGGCTCGATGCCCACGAGGAGTGGCTGGAGGAACACGACACGGCAATTTCGATGCTCGATACGCGTGTCGATGGGCAGGAGACCGCTCTTACGGCACTGGATGCGCAACTCAACTCGCATGCCGGTGCGGGTGGTGCGGCGCATGCCACGGCAACCCAGGGTCAAGCCGGCTTCATGAGTGCGGCAGATAAAGCGACGCTCGACGCATTGGCGCTGACGGCACCCATACACAATCATGACGACCGCTATTATACCGAGGGCGAGGTGGATACCATGCTGGCCGGCTATGCGCCGCTGTCGCATGTCGGCGCTGGTGGAGCGGCACATCCCGCGGCCACCTCGCAACAAGCGGGTTTCATGACGCCCGCTGACAAGGTGCGGGCAGATGCGGCGCAGCGGATCGCCACCGTGGTAGTCGCGGCGTCCGATGCCTCGCCCAAGGTGAAAGCGGCGGCGGACTTCGTCTGTACCGGCGCCAACGATGAAGCGGTGATCCTGCAGGCTATCGATGCCCTGCCGGAGATTCCCGATCTCTGCGCGAATATCGAATTCACTGACCGCACGCCCGACGGGGGGCATATCCTCATTCGTGCCGTGCGTCCCGGTCCCGAAGGCAATGCGATCACCATCGTCTTCGTGCCGGACGAGGCACTGACGGTAACCGTCGACCAGATGGCGATACAGGTGAGGTATCCCGCCACGGCGACGATCTCGCAACTCGCGACGGCGATCAACCAGGCTGCCGGGGCACTGGTCTACAGCTATATCGTGAAATATGGGCCGATGCCCATGCTGCCGTCGATACCGCAATCCTTCGAGGGCGGCACGATGGCTCGCGCCGGCGTGGTGGCGTTCTCCGAAGGCACCTTCTATATCTACCAGCCGATCAAGCGCAATAACGTCTCCCGCCTGACTCTCGCCGGGAAGCAGAGCGTCTTGCGCCTGGTGGACAGCAGCTACCAGTGGGCGCTGGAGGATGCCACCATCGTGTTGATCGGATGCGCGTACTGCACCATCGAAGGGATGACCTTCATTGGCGTGGGCGGGGCGAACGAACTCGACGGCATCCTCTTCACCGGCACCGAGATGGTCATCCGGAACTGCGTCTTCATCGATACCGGGCAAAACGCCGTCGACGCCCAGGGAGACCGTAATGCTATCGTCAACTGTCTCTCACGCAATGCCGGCAGTTACTTCGTTGTCTGTCGCCAGGGGGAGCACTACCAGGTGAGCGGCTGCCGGAGCGAAGCGGATGCCGGTGGCATTTCGCTGGTGACGTGTGGCCCCTCGGTCATTGCAGGAAATGTGATCGCCAATACCCAGAGCCTGCAAGGGGTGAGTGTCGCGAACTCGCGCGGCATCACGGTCACCGGCAATGCCATCACCTCTCCGGCCACCGCCGGCGTGGAAGTCGTCAACGGGCACAACGTGCAGGTCGTCGGCAACCAGATCATCCATGCCGCCAGCGATGCCAATCGGTGGGGCGTGCGCTTCACCGGCACCGGCGATTTCGCGCTGGTTTCCGGCAATCTCCTCGTCTGTCCGGCCAACCAGTTCGAGTTTTTTGAGAGCGGACAGTACGCCACCCGGCTCGCGGGCAGTGGGCTAAACCTGCGCCACTCCACGCTCGGATAACCGGGCGAAACGCTGCATAACATGCCAGGCCCCGCCTCCGGGCGGGGTCGTATCTTTCTTCGATCTTTCTTCCGAATCCGCCCCCCTGCCTGTAGACAACTTCGCGGTTTTGAGTGATTCATTGGGTGTTGAACACGAAACGGGTGTTCTCTAGCTAGGTGAAGAGGAGACGTCGATGGTAACGATTGAGCAACTGAGGTATGGGGTGGAATTGGAATGCGGTGGACAGACGCGCGAGACCGTCGCGCATGCGGTGCAGTCGGTGGTCGGCGGCACGATCAGGCATATCGGGGGCGCGCCGTATGACGCTTGGTGCGTGACCGCGCCGGATGGCCGGGAATGGCGCGTGGTGGCGGACAGCTCACTATCCGCCTACGAACCGGACAAGCGTACAGAGGTGGTGACCCCGATTCTCACGTGGGACGACCTGCCGACCGTCCAGGAAATCGTGCGCGCGCTACGACGCGCCAAATGCTCGGTCAATGGCCAGGCCGGGTTGCACGTCCACGTGGGAAGCGAACTGTTCACCGGCAAAACGCTGGCCATCCTCGCGAAGCAGGTCTACGCCAACGAGGAGTTGATCTTCCACGCCTTCGCGGTGAGCGAGGAGCGGAAAGCCCGCTATACCAAACCGCTCGATCCCACCTTCATCACTCGCCTGGAGCGCCGCAGGCCGGCCACGCGGGGGGCCTTCTTCCAGTGCTGGTACAACGCCAAACAGTACCAGCCGACCCGTTACCATGCTAGCCGGTATACGTTGATCAACTTCAACAGTACCGCGCTTCGGGACACCATCGAATTTCGGTCGTATACCCCGGAAGGCCTGCACGCGGGCAAGATCAAAGCCGCCATCGTCTTCAGTCTGGCGCTGTGCGCCCGCGCCTTGAATAGCAAGGCCGCGTCGGCGAAGAAGAAAGCCTACGATCCGGCCAGCGCCAAATACGATTTCCGCGTCGCGCTCATCCTGGCCCTGAATTTATCGGGGCCGGAACACAAGCACACGCGCCGCCACCTGCTGGAGCGGATGCCGGGTGACGCGGCCTTCAAGTACAAAGAGCGCCGGCCACAGCGCGCTGCCGTAAAGAAAACCGAAGAGACCACCGGGGCTGGAGCCGAGACGCTCCAGCCCTCGTGCTAAGAGAGGAGATGGTCATGAAGAAAGCCCCCATTCGTATTCCTGCCGCCGTGTATGAGGGGCTGGAAGCCGTCCGCATAAGCGGCGGCACGAATATGCTCGACCGCCCGCGCGTCATCGAGATCGCCGAGATGATGGGCTACGACGAAACGGCTGAATGGTTGCATGAGAATCGGCGTCTTTACGCCGAGGGCATCTTCGCCGGCTTCGTGGCCGACGAGAAAGGCGGTGCGTGATGTGTGGACTCTGCGGCATCTGCATCGGGCGCCTGGGGAAACGCCGTGTGCGAGACATCGAGGCGCTCACCGACACCTTCACCCGTCTACTGCTGCTGTCAGAACACCGCGGCCTGCACGCCACCGGTGTCGCCTGGGTCAAACGGGATGGCACGATGCAGCTAGCCAAAGAACCGTTGCCGGCGTCCCGCTTCGTGCAGACCGGCACGTATCTCGATTGGCTCCTCGGCGTGGATCGGCAGGTCACCTATCTCATGGGGCACACGCGCTGGCCGTCACGCGGCCACGTGGGGAATCCCGCCGAAAACCATCCGATTTCCAGCCCACCTGTGCTCGTAACCCACAACGGCACGATCCTCGAACACACCCGGCATGCTGTCCGCCTGCGTTTGCGACAAGCGACCCGGGTCGACAGCGAATTGCTGGCACGCATTGCCCAGCATCATACCGGTATGGAGGGCATCGAGCTCAATGCGTTCCTCACCGAACTTCACCCACTTGATGGTAGCATGAGCCTGGCGCTGGTGGCCACTACCCAGCCGGAAGACATCATTCTCCTGAAAGGCAACATGCCGCTGGAGGTGCGTGTCCACCAGCGTACTCGCGCGTTGCTGTATGCGTCGGAAACACGCATCCTCGACCGGGCCATCGGCGATCAGGACGGATGGGAACCACTTCCCCTGGCCTACGGGGAAGGGCTGGTGATCAACACTCAGGCCTGGACGTTGCAACGGATGACCTTTACCTTCCAGGGACTCAACAACATGGCCGGCCATTCATATACCGGCACGAACACGAAAAAGGAGCGACAACGATGACACGTCAGGAATTCGAACAGTGGGCGACGGCTCACGGCTGGACAAAGGATCAGTGGGGCCATTACCACAAGGGTGACCGGCGCTTCAAGTTGTCGAAGATCGCCGTGCGCCTGGAAGCAAAAGCAGGCTCGGCGGGATGGGTGCGCCTGCGCAGCGGGTACTTTTCGCGGCTGCGTATCACGGACACCGGAAAACTTGCTGGATTGACGTATTGATAGGAGGCGCAATGATGGCTGATGAACAGACGATTCTTGTGGTCGATGATGAACGGGATGTCCGGGAATTGCTGGCGCTGGTGCTTCAATCGGCAGGCTATGCCGTGATTATCGCGGCTCATTCACGGGAGGTATTGGACATCCTGGCCACACGCCAGGTGGCGCTGCTGATCACAGATTACCATATGCCGGAGATGAACGGCACAGAGCTGATTGCCCGCGTCCGTGCAGCGCATCCTCGTCTGCCGATGATCCTTGCCAGCGGAGAGCGAAGCCTTGAGGCACTGGCGGCATCCTGCGGAGCGAACGGGTACTACGAGAAAGGGATGCCGTTGACGCATCTCCTTACGCTGGTCGCGGCCATGCTGCAGGAGAGTGTTCGGCACAACGGGGATGAATCGGATGACAGGGGCCGGCATGAGAAGTAAGCATAGTGTAGCCATTCGTGCCGGACAAGGCGCTGCCTACACCGTGCATCTGAGCTTCTGTCGCGGAACCCTTATGACGGCACGCGAAACAGGAAACGCCCAGGCATCAGGTGTTCCGACTATTGAAGGAACTCGGTCTATCGCGTACAATGGATGGGGTTTCCAATGCGTTTTTAACCACCCGAGCACAGGAATCCTGTGCTCATGGTGACCGGCAGGCACACGTATGTCGATAAAACATCGCAGCACACGACAGTACCGACGCAATCGCTCACGCGACATGCTGGCTCTCGATTTGTTTTGCGGGAGCGGCGGGTTGACGGTCGGTCTCTCACAAGCGGGCTTCCACGTGATTGGTGCCGTCGACAATGATGCGCTTGCCGCCGAAACATACCGCGCGAATCACCGGGATGTTCGCTTGTGGCGAGGTGATATTCGCCGCCTGAATGCCGAGCGCGTCATGCGGGAGTTGCACCTTAAGCGGGGGGAACTGACCCTCCTGGCCGGGTGTCCGCCGTGTCAGGGGTTTTCCACCATGCGCACGCTGAACGGCGCACGGAAGGTCACGGATGCCCGCAATGACCTCGTCTTCGAGTTCTGCCGCTTCGTGGCCGCCTTGCGCCCGCAGGCCGTGCTGATGGAGAATGTGCCCGGTCTCGCCGATGACCGCCGGATGGCGACACTGATTCGCCGTCTGCGTCGGCTGGGCTATCGATACATCAGCGTGTCCGTGCGGAATGCCGCCGATTTCGGGGTGCCGCAACGCCGACGGCGCACCATCCTGGTGGCCACACGGTACGGCGCGGTGGATTTGGACAGCATTCCCGCCGAACATCGGACGGTGCGGGAGGCCATTGCTCACCTGCCGCCGCCGGGGAACACCGGTGATCCGTTGCACGATATTCTCGAGACACGTCGCGCAGAGACGCTGGCGCTCATCACGAAAATTCCCAAGGATGGCGGCAGCCGATCCGCGCTGGGCGACGACCAACTGGCGTGTCACAAGAAGTGTTCCGGCTTTCGTGACGTGTATGGACGCATGTGCTGGGATGATGTGGCGCCGACCATTACGAGCGGCTGTACCAATCCCTCCAAGGGGCGGTTTCTTCATCCGTGGCACGACCGGGCGATTACGCTCCGCGAGGCGGCCCTCCTACAAACCTTTCC